>JANXBF010000005.1 GCA_025057615.1 Candidatus Calescibacterium sp.
TGTACTCTGTGCCGTATATATCATTATCTATTGTTCCTGTTATTCCAACGACTTTTATATTAGATTCTGTGATGAATTTGTATGCAGCATTAAAACTACCATTTCCACCGATTATTATTAACCAATCTATACCGTTTTGGTTAAGTTTTTGGTAAGCAATCTTTCTGTATTGATAGTCGAAAAATCGTGGTTCACGCGATGACTGTAAGAAAGTCCCTCCTTTTTCTATTATTCCACTGACACTCCTGTCATCAAGTTCAACAAACTTATCATCAAGTATCCCCTTTAATCCCTGAATAAATCCAATAATCTGGATATTCTTATCTTTAGCTGTTCTGACAGCCGACCTTATGGCAGCGTTCATTCCTGGGCTGTCCCCACCACTTGTTAATATACCCACTTTCATAATCATTCCCCCAAAATATTATTCCGGTCATTCTTCTTAAAAAAATTTTTCTAAAAATGCAATAAAAAACCTCTCATTTCCGTCTATAATATCAGGAAAAATGAAAAGTTGGGAGAAAATTAATGAAAGATATAAAAAGTAAACGCCTAACAAACAAATGTCTAAATGAAAGAGAAATAGCACTATTAAAATTTAATGAACTAGATACCGAACAGAAAAACATCTTGTCTCTGCATATAAAAAACTGTAATAAATGCAAAAATAAATTTGAAAACTACAGCAAAATAATAAGCAAATTGGAAAATAATAAACAAATAATAGAAAAATACACAAATAAAATTTCTAATCAAACTTCAAAAAATTTCATAAACACAAAAATTTTTAAAATGGTTTTTGCAATTAGCATAACAATAATTTTAGTTAACATCAACTTTGTTATCTACCATCTTTTATCATCAAATGAAAATGATAAAAACGGTGACACATTGTATCTTTTGGAAAAAGAATTATTATATTTTGAAAATATAGAGCAAGCTCTAATAGGAGGTGATGAATATGAATAATAAAACAAATCCAAGGATAAACCTTATAATACTTTCCTCAATATTAATACTAATACTATCGTTTATGATATATATTAACAACTCTAATACTCAAGCTTTAGCAACTGAAACTAACAAGCAATACTCAAAGGAAATTAAAGAAAAAAATGTTGATCATGCCACAAATTTAAAAAATATAAAAAATATAGAAAAGGATCAAGAATTTTGGAATTATCTTAAAACAAATCATACTGAAACATACAATCTGCTTAATTCCATAAAAGACAAACAACCCAAAATGTACAAAAAACTACTTAGAATAACAGGAAGAATGTACATGAAAATTAAAGAAACAGGAAACCAAGAACTGAAAAACATTTTCGCAGATCAAATAAATAACCAAACCAAACTTACCCAATTAATGATAAACCACAAGGAAGGCAAAGTCAAAGAAAGCGAATTTGATACCCAAGCAAAACAAATCTTAACAAAAATACATGATAACAATATTAGAATAATGGAAATAAAAATAGAAGACCTTAAAAATAGGAAAGAACAAAAAGTAGAAGAAATGCTAAAAAAAATAAAAGAAGAAATAAAAGAATTTGAACAAAAATTCGAAAAAAGAGAATCAACAAATAAAAATAAAACAAAATAATCAGGATAAAAAACAAAAGTCTCAAAAATTAAGAGAGGGGGAATAAATTTCCCCCCTCGAATAAGATAATGATAAAAATTAATATAGAAGGCTTATACAAAGAAAACTATAAAAAATTGAAAAACTTCTTTATAAAAAGATCTCTAAAAAACGAAGCTGAAGATTTGGTTCAGCAAACCTTTTTAAAAATTTCAGAAAATGTTCATAACTTAAAAAATATTCACAAAGCTCCGTCATATATTTTTAAAATAGCACAAAATTTGGTTGTTGACACATTAAGAAACAAAAATAAAAGCTACCTACCAAATAAAGACTTAGAAAAAACCAAAAATTATGAGAAAGATGTAGAACAAAAAATTCAAGATGAAATAGAATTTGAAAAACTCATATCGCAATTAAATAAAGATGAAAAAATAATCATAAGAATGAAAATAGTTGATAACTTAACCTTTAAAGAAATATCAGAAATTTTAAATATTAACATAAATACTGTAATATCAAAATTCAATAGAGCAGTAAAAAAATTAGCAAAGAAATTATAAGAAAATTGAATTTATCAATATTTTCTTATGACCTTATAGACGCTTAGTGCTGACGAACCTACTATTTTTATCCTTAAGAAATAATTTCCTCCCGAACTTCCCACTTCGACAATGAGATTAATAATATAGTAAGGTCTTAAATACAAAACATTTTTATGATTATTGATCAAAGTATGATATTTTTTTGATACTTTAAGCTTATATTCAATAGAGTATGGAACATAGACTTCCCAATAATTAACAAAATTGTTAACGCTGAAATTAGTAGGACTCAAAATCACATTAGAAACAAGTTTCCCATTTTCATATTCCTTGAAACCTTTAATAAACCCTCTAAGTGAATCCGCTACAAAAAAATCCATATATTCTTTTACTTTACTTTTTATCTCTGATTCAGTGATAGTGAAATTGTCTAAAAATTCCCTCCTTCTATTAATAAAAGGAGATAAATTTACATAAAATTGTGCTAAAGTATTTGAGTTTTCATCAGATAAAGATACCAAACATTGATTATTAGAATCAAGGTTACCTATATCTACAATTCTTACTGTTCTTAAGAATCTTGAGATACTTGAAACTTGGTTTTTATCAATGATTTGATACCCATCAAATATTTCCTCATTATCCAACAAACTGTCAAAAACATAATTTGCATTTAAATTAGATTCAATAAATATGAAATTAATTTTGTCCAAAAAAGTTGGAGGGTCAGAAATTTGATAGACATGTTTGTTCACCATCTCAACAAGTTTCATGTTATATATTTCGTACATTGGTATAAGCGAGGATTTGAGATTGGTAATTTGCATCTGCTGACTAGAATTTCTAACATAAAGGTAACCTATCCCAAATATAGCAATTGCAAAAATAATAAGAAACAGGCTTAACAGAAGTATTGTACCTTTTCTATAAAAAATTTTCATATTTCAAAAACTCCTTGAGTAGATAAATATTCTATCCCCAGGAATTATGTTTTCAAGAGGGTTGGTAATAGTCTTTTTTGGTTTTGAAATATAAGCAATATTTTTTGGTTTTGAAATATAAGCAATAAATGGAATATAGAAAACATATTTTATTTGTTTTTTCCTATAGTTTGTTGATATTTCACATTTTTCCAGTCTTATTCTATAAATCGATTTTGAGCCATCATTATTTTTAACCTCAACAGTACTCATTGAATAATTGCTATATTTGATTATGGTATTACCTATATTAAATTGCCAATTTATTTGGTTCTCTTTTAAGTACTCCAACAAATTATCAAATTCCATTGTTATGAGTGTTTTATAGTACATCTGTGCTGCAAGGTTTTTCATGTTATTTTTTAGAATCTGGCTCTCAAGGTATCTACTAACAAATATTTTGAAAGAATATATCGAAACTATTATTATAGCAACTATTCCCAGAGAAATAAGAACTTCAACCAAAGTAAAGGCTTTTAAGTTCCTCATTTTCAACTCCTTTTATAATTTTATACAAAAGCATCAAAAATTCCTCAGAAGGATAAAAAACGTACCAAAGGATACTTTCTTGGGCTTGCTAATTTTCATAGGAACTATAGTTGAATACAGCTCAGCATAAATTGTCAAAAGAACGTAATTGTTGTGCTTTTTGTATTCCGGATATACATTAGGTGACATCCTATGGATATATTTTTTGTTGTTTACGAAAGTTTCATTTATCCAATGGCTCCCATTGTCATGTAAATCATAGAAACCTATAGCAGATATTGTTGTTTGCTGAGTTCCACTGATTACCAATTTCTTAATTACAATATTTCCGTTTCCTTGAAATTGTATTTTCGTATCATTTAAATTTGGTGATTCGTATAAAATTTTATTTATTCTTTGAGAAATCAAATCCGCTTCTCTTGTAATATTTGATATTCTTTCAATACCTGTTTTCAAGTGATTATAAAAAATAATGAACTGAACAACAGCAATAAGTATAAACGATAATATAGCAATAACAACTAAAATCTCAGCTATACTAAAAGCCTTTTTTGAAAAAGAACTTCTGTTCATCCTTCTAAAATATTTACCGCTTATTTTTTACTATCCTCTTTATTTAACTACTGTATATCGATCAGAGTTTATTTATTAGGTAAAGGAAAAGAATTACAGTTGAAGAAATAGGAATATGATGCATAGGGTTATAAACATTTGTTTCACCAACTTAGAGATTTCAAAAAAGCTTATAACCTTCTTGTCACTAATTAATACGAAACTAATCGCTTTCAAAACATTTACTCCACCAACTTTAACAGTGATCACAGACGAAAAGTACAGTATTTTTCTAAATAAAATGTATTCATATTTTTTTGAAAATTTAAAACATTTAGATCTATCAATTTACAATACTTATATAACTCAAGAAGAGTATGAACAAATGGTAATAGACTATACAGAGGATATAGAAACAAAAGATTTTATAATAACTCCCAGAGAAGGTAACTATGATAAGATACCGATATATATAAGGTCTGTAAATTTTGCTGAGGGAACAGGAGCACACCCAACAACCAGAATGATATTGGATAATCTCAGAACATCTGTTGAAAAGCTAACCAACAAAGCACTCGTAATAGACTATGGCTCTGGAAGTGGTATCCTATCCATAGCAGTAAAAAAAATATTACTCAACTCCAAAGTTATATCAATAGAAATAAACTTTAAAAGCCTTTTAGAAGCCATACAAAACTACAAACTCAATCAAACAGTAATATATCCCTGTTTATCAAACAACATACAAATCATAAACTTCACAAAAATAATCCAAAAATTTAACACATGTATCCTCATTATAAATGTTCCATTAAATGTATTGGAAACGTCCATAAAATACCTAAAGAAAAATAATTTTTATTTTGATATTATTATATTATCAGGGATAAAAAAACCCAAAAATGAAGAACTAGACTCATTTATTCAAAAAATTGATAAAGAAAATTTTGATAATTACCTGATAAACTATAAAACTGAAATATATACCCTCAAAGACTGGGTAATGATAATTGGAGAAAAAATAAAATGAAAAGAAAATTAATATTATGTTTCTTAGCCGGGGGGAAAATAGATAATCAACCCAAATGCTTTATAAAAACCCCAAATAACAAAACGATCCTTGAAGAAGAATTTGAAATTTTCAACAGGATAACTTATGACGAATACAACATAGAATTAGAAAACATAATTATTCTATATCCCAAAAATTATGAAAAATTAGAATTTACAAAACTCTTTGAAAAAAATGGAATAAGTATAGATTTCTTAGAAGGAGGAGAAACATTACAAGAGACAATTAACAATGTAATACTTTTTATACAAAACAAAGAGGTAGAAGATAACACATTTATCTGTTTTATTTCCACAGATACACCCCTGATAAATCATGAAGCTATCGATGACATAATAAAGAGATTTTCATTGTTAGATGGAGACGTTTTCTATCCCTTTGTAAGTAAGGAAGTATACAGAGTTAAATTTGGAGATAAAATGGCAAAAAATAGAACCTTCATAAAGCTAAGTAAAGATAGCTTTTGTGGAACAGGAATAGTGATAATAAAAAAAGGGATACTATTAAATATATGGGAAAAAATCAAAAAAATTCTGGAAAATAGGAAAAATCCTTACCAAATAGCTAAACTTTTGAATTTAGACCCAATAACGATATTAAAAATTATGACAGGAAGATACACAGTATTAGAATTAGAAGACAAAATAAATTCAATGTTTAAAATCAAAACTCAGGGAATGCTAACCAATTTTGCAAACCTGGCTTTCAACATAGATAACCAACAAGACATAAAGGATTACCAGGAGATCCTAAAAGAAAAATCAAAACTATAAAGAATACTTATCAAATAGATTAATCTCTTTTTTTGGAGGACAATAAACGAATCAATAAGAATATATTATTATGAGTGAGTGGACCCTGTTTTTTCTGATTTTAATCCTTTTTCTCGTACGTCTAGGGATTACTAATGATGTCTTTTCCTTTCCCAAGTTTTGGCTACCAGCCTTCTTAAGAAAAGTAACAAAAAAGGGAGTTTTAGAGTGGATAGACAGTGCATTGACAGCTGGAATTTTTGCTCTGGTATTTATTACCTTAATTGGAAGACTATATATTATTCCCTCATCTTCCATGGAACCCACGCTAAAACCTGGAGATATTGTATTGGGAATAAATAAAATTTGGTTCAATAAAAAAGATAAACTGAACATAAAAAGAGGTGATATCATAATTTTTAAACCACCCGTAGACAATAAGTTGTATATCAAAAGATTAATAGGATTGCCAAATGAGAAGCTGATGATCATATCAGGAAAGCTATACATCAATGACAAATATATAAGAGAGGATTATGTTTATAATAAAGACTATTATGATTACGGGCCTGTAAAAGTTCCACAGGAAAACTACTTTTTCTTAGGAGACAACAGACCCAATAGCTACGACAGCCACCTATGGCCAGAACCATTCGTCAATAAAAAAGAAATCAAAGCCAAAGCACTTATTATAATATTCCCACCAAACAGAATAAGAATTCTTTCAAATCCTTTTGAAAAAAGGCAATGATAATGAGAAACAAAACAGAAACAACGCTACTAAAAGGAAACTTTTACAAAGAACTATTAGAAGAATATAAACAAAAAATAATATCATATCTGGGAGATCCAAGTGTATACAGAATTGCTATATTCTATTTCAAAACCAAAAATAACAATTATTTTTCAATTAATCAACAAAAAATATTTGAAAGTATAGGATTAAAGGTTAAATCTATATTTACTGAGGATCAAAAAGAATTCACAGATTTAGTAAGACAATATTCATCTGATGAAAAGACAGTTGGAATAAATGTGGAGTTACCTTTACCTAAAAATTTTGACATTTCATGTTTATATGAAATTCCAGTTGACAAAGATCTTGATTGCTTGAATCCAGTTAATTACTTTAATTTCGTTGCCAGCAATGATATACAAAACATCATTACACCTTCAGTTGCTAATGCAGTTATACTAATGATGAGACATTATAATATAGAATTTGAAAAGAAAGATATCGTAGTTTTAGGTAGAAGCTTGTACACAGGTCTAGCAATAGCTCATATTCTAATAAAGTTCAATTCAACAGTTCAAATCCTAAATGAATATTCCAAGGATTTAAAGCACAAGTGTAAAAGCGCTGATATAATAATCTCAGCTACAGGTAAAGTTAATTTAATAAACCGAGAATTTGTTAACGAAAACTCCGTAGTAATAGACATTGGCTTTGAAGTTGTTGATGGAAAAATAAAAGGAGATGTAGATATAGATAGTGTAAAAGGGATAGCAAAAGCCGTATCGATCGTACCAGGAGGAATAGGATTACTCTGCAACTTATCAACAGTTATAAATCTTTACAAACTGATAAAAAGATATAGGATATGAAGAAATATATCATAATACTTTTGTTTATACATTACTTTATAATCACAATTGCCGGAGCCAATTCCATAAAATTCCTAAAAACAGATTTTGACAATCTCAGAATCTTAATAGATATTATAGATTCTGAAAAAACAAACTTAGTAGTTAAGGGCAATAACATAAGTTTGAGGTATTCAACCGAGAAATTTCCATCAATTTATCAAGGAGGTTTTAGTTTAGCAAATCAAATAACTATACTTAATCTCAACCCAGTTTTAAAATTTTTCTATGATCATAATTATGACAAAACAGATGAAATACCTGAATACAAAGATATCATGATACTATCATCAAATTATTTGGAGTACAAGAATAGGAAATATAGGGGGAAGTTTTTTATTGTTAATAAAGATAAAAAGTATTATCTGGTAAATTTAGTAGGAATAAATGAGTATTTAAAATCTGTAGTTCCGTCGGAGATGCCATCAAGTTGGCATATTGAAGCACTTAAAGCTCAAGCAATAGCAGCAAGAACTTATGCCATTAAGGTGACAATTGAACGAAGAAAAAAAGGAGAAGTTTTCGATCTCTATTCAACAGTTTTAGATCAAGCTTATTATGGGATAGACAAAGAGAACCCCAGAACAGATGAGGCTGTTGAAAAAACTAAAGATCTCATCATTGTTTATGATAATCAACCAATCTGGGCACTTTATCACTCCAATTGTGGAGGCCAAACCATAGACGGAAGGATGGTTTTCCCCAAAAGGTTAGACCCAACACACCAGTATTTATCGTCAGTTAAATGTCAGTATAGTGGGAAAAAGTGGGAAAATAAAGTAGAAATCTATACAATTAAAAAAAATCTTGAAAAATCAATAAAAATTAATATCTACTCAATAGAAAATATTTATACAAATAACTTTAGAGTCTATATTATTTATAATAGAAACTCAATATATAGTTTATATAATTGGGAGATAAGAAAATTAATAGGATACAACATTATAAGGAGTCCATATATAAGTAAAATAGGCATAGAAGGGGAACATGTAGTATTTGAAGGTATTGGATTTGGTCATGGTGTTGGCCTTTGTCAATTCGGAGCCAACACATTGGCAAAAAACGGTTTTAATTATCAGGATATTATAAAATATTATTATAAAAATGTTGAAATAATTGATCTTGGAAGGTGGTTAGAAAATGCTAATATTTGATCTATTGGAAAACATGCATAAACTAGAAGCAAGTGACTTACATTTGGGTGTTGGGTCCCCACCAATTTTCAGAGTGAAGGGGAAGTTGAAAGCTCTTAATTTTCCCCCATTAACAAATGAGATGATAAGGAGCATGGTGTTTGCCCTTCTCACATCAGAACAAATTGAAGAGTTTGAGAAATCTAGGGAATTGGATTTTTCTTACTCACTAGAAAATACTGGTAGGTTTAGAGGTAATCTATATTTTCAAAAGGGAACAATAGCTGCAGCTATAAGATCCATACCTTTTAAAATAAAAAATATGGAGGAATTGGGTTTACCACCAATATTGGCAGAAATGTCCTCATTTGAAAGAGGGTTCTTTTTAGTGACTGGTCCCACAGGAGTCGGTAAATCAACAACATTAGCTTCAATGATAGACTATATAAATAACAATTTTTCAAAACACATCATAACAATAGAGGATCCTATAGAATATGTTCACGTAAATAAAAAATCAGTGATACATCAGAGAGAAATTGGTGTAGATACACACTCATTTCATGAAGCTCTGAGACATGTTTTAAGGCAAGATCCTGACGTTATCTTAATAGGAGAGATGAGGGATATGGAAAGCATTTCCTTAGCTTTAACTGCAGCAGAAACAGGACACCTTGTATTTTCAACCTTACATACATTTGGAATAGTTAACACAATAGATAGGATAGTTGACGTATTTCCAGCTTCACAGCAAAACCAAGTAAGAACTCAATTAGCCAACATTTTAAATGGATCAATGTCACAAATATTAGTTCCGACAGTTGATGGCAATCTTATAGTAGCCTATGAGGTAGTAGTTGCCAATGCAGCAGTGAGAAACCTGATAAGAAAGGGAGAACATCATCAACTTTACAATGTTCTATATACTGGAAGAGAATCAGGAATGATATCTTTAGAATCAAGGCTAACAGAACTATACAAAAAAGGTCTAATAACCAAAGACACTGCCTATAGATACGCAAATAACAAAGATGTCATTGCAAGAATGATAGAATGAACCTTTTAGAATTAATAATCTTCATCCTTATCATATTCTTGCTGGTTTTCATTGACGGCTTCACTAGAATCCTGTATATACTGATGAAATACAAACCTGATTTTTTCATGTACAGTTTGTTTAGATTTTCATTAATTATTATAATAATACTTCTATTTATAAAGTTATTTCCTAATTTCTATTTTTACAGTATAGGTTTTTTGATTTATTTACTATTCAGTGGTCTAATTTGGAAAGGTATACTAAAATTATGGTATTCCAACTACATAAAAAAGAACAGAATAGAATAGAAGGATATATAAATAAGATTGTCAAAAGATAAAACTATAGGGCGGTAGCTCAGTTTGGTAGAGCGGTGGACTCCAAATCCATTGGTCGGGGGTTCAAATCCTCTCCGCCCTGCAACAAAAATGAAGTTTTTTTTTTCATAGCAACATTACTACTTTTTACGCTCCTTCCATCATATCCTAAAGACACAGATATAATTCTCTATACTCCACAAATAGTATCAGACCCCCAAAAAATAGAAATTAATCAAACCATAGAAATATACACCAACCAATATTGGTTGAAATCATCAAATGCCAACATAGACAAGGAAAAAAGAAAAATTACAATACCTGGAAAAACATTTATCAAAAATTTAGATACTCAAGATGAATTTGTAACTGAAAAATTAGAAATTGAATACAACACCGAAGGTAAAATAGAAAAGATATATGGTGCAAGAGGAGCAGGTTACATCACTAGCTTCGGTGAAGAACCTTTGAAACTAAAAGATAAGTTATTCTTTGAATATTCACAAATATATCTCTTTTCAAACAAATATACATTTGAAAATGTTAAATTTTCAACCTGTAACTTATGTGGATATGATCATTTTGATGATAAGCATTATATTCTCAATTCAGAAAAAGTTGATGTCATACCCGAAGACAAAATGATACTTTCAAATTCCAAAATGTTTCTGTATAAAAAGCAAATATTCGGATACAAAAAATTAATAATACCCCTAAAGCGAAAAAAAACTCCACAACTTCTACAAGAAGATACATCGACGTTTCCAAAAATAGGATACAACAACACAGATGGATTCTTTATTACTAAAAATTTCGATTATTTTTTCAACAATTCAAATTATGGAAAGATACTAACAAAGTATGGTCAATACACAGGAATATACTATGGAATAAACAGTCACTACACCAAACAAATAGGAAAAATAAATGTTAAATTTGATAACTACTTATTTGTTAACAACAATAAAAAGTTTGGTAACAATTTCAGAAATATCAACACTAACCTTAATTTAACAGGAAACCAGTTAAATATCTTTGTCAGATACTCAAGCAACAGATCAATATATAGAAATTTCAGGGCTCCACTTACGGAAAGTATATCCTACGGATTCACAACAAATATAAAAGGAATAAATATAAGCTATGCTTCCAGTAAAACATCAACAGAAAAACAGTTTTCTTCACTTAATCAATTCCTGAGGTTATCAGGTAATTTTAAGAACTTTAATTTCAACTTTAATCTAAATGATCTACAAAATACTTACTTTATAACCAATAACTTTCAGACAAGTCAAAATGTAAAACTGGACTTAAATTATACTTTTTCAAAAAATTTATATACATTATCTTTATTATTAGATAACACAACGAATAATTATGGTTTCTTTGGAGTTAATAAACTTCCTGAATTGACATTAAAATTGAACAAACCTATAAAATTCAAAGATAGAATAACAATATCTCCTTCAATATTCCTGGGTAAATACAAAGAACCAAGGTTCAACAGAAACACGACTAAATATCAGCTATTTCTGAATTACAGTATTCAGCACATAAAAGATAAAGATTTAAATTGGACAACGAATGGTATTTTTAAACAGAATTTCTTTGATACTGGTAAATACTACTCTGACAGAAATTTTCACGCTTCCTATGTTCATTCATTCGTTTCAAATTTCAGCTTAATAAAAAGAAGTTATAAATTAAATATAAATTACACTTATAATTTTGGGAAAGGATTTGCTCCGATATTTTCAGATTTCACTGGAAAGTATCAAAACCTTTCAGCCAACCTTTCTATTTTTAATAACAGAACTTTTGATCTAAACTTATCAACAAACTATAATCTCAATACTGGTTCAACAAGCCCAATAAGTGTCAATTTTAAATATTTTCCCAACAATAAGTTTAACGCAAGTATTTTCACAACATTTGATACAAAAAGAAGCTCATTCACAAACATAAATACTAACATAGATTGGTATATATCCCAAAGTATACGCCTTACAACATGGTTCAACTACAATTCCTTTACTAAAAAAATAGATTATGTAGATTTAGTACTTATAAAAGATAACCACTGTTGGGTAAATTATATAGTTTATAGAAGTTCATTAAAACAGCTATATTTCTATGCATATCTAAAAGCATTACCAATATTGGGAATAAATATTGGTATAGACCAATCAAAAAAGTTTACGCCACAATATTGAAAGGAGGTGTTAAAAAATGGCCAGAACAATCATAGAAAAAATATGGGATAACCACGTAATTTATGAGTTCGATGGTTGGTATGGCTTGTATGTAGATTTACATTTCATACATGAGGTAACTTCCCCCCAAGCTTTTGAGGGGTTAGAGTTAGCCAACAGAAAAGTCAGACGTCCTGATCTAACAGTAGCTACAGTTGATCACAATGTTCCAACGACCCCGAATCACAGTCCAATAACAGATCCAATAGCTGAAAAACAAATAAGATCTTTATATAAGAACACTGAAAAGTGGGGTATCCTGTTTTTTGATATAAACTCACCCTATCAAGGAATAGTTCACGTAATTGGTCCAGAACTTGGAATCACCCAACCAGGAATGGTAATAGTTTGCGGTGATTCACATACATCAACACATGGAGCCCTCGGAGCAATGGCATTCGGAATAGGAACCTCAGAAGTAGAATTAGTTCTCTCAACACAAACAATTAAAGTAAAAAAACCTAAAACTATGGAAATAAGATTTGAGGGAGAGTTGAGCAAGGGTGTATATTCTAAAGACGTTATTCTTGCACTAATAGGAAAAATAGGGGTTGGTGGAGCGAATGGATACGCTGTGGAATACACAGGCAATTTCATAACCAATTTATCCATAGAAGGTAGATTAACAATATGTAATATGAGCATAGAGGCTGGCGCAAGAGTGGGAATAATTTCTCCTGACGAAAAAACATTTGAATACTTAGAAGGTAAGCCTTTTGCTCCCAAAGGGAAAGAGTGGGAAAAAGCTCTTTCATATTGGCAAACATTGAAATCTGATCCTCAAGCAAAATACGATAAAGTAGTTACTATGAATGTTAGTAACCTTGAACCAATGGTAACTTGGGGTACGAATCCATCCCAAGTTCAACCCATAACAGGTAGAATACCATATCTTCATGAAATAGAAGATGAGTTTCTGAGAAATTCGGCAAAAAAAGCACTGAGTTATATGGGATTAGAAGAGGGAACAAGAATCACCGACATACCTATAGACGTGGTTTTCATTGGTTCGTGTACCAATGCAAGGATAGAAGATTTAAGGGAAGCTGCAAAAGTTATAAAAGGCAAAAAAGTCCATCCCAAAGTCAGAGCAATGGTAGTTCCGGGATCAACACAGGTAAAACTACAAGCTGAAAAAGAGGGCTTGGATAAGATATTCAAAGATTCTGGGTTTGAATGGAGAGAATCTGGTTGCTCCATGTGTCTTGGAATGAACCCAGATGTGTTAGCTCCAGGACAAAGATGTGCCTCAACTTCCAACAGAAACTTTGAAAATAGACAAGGTAAAGGAGGAAGAACACATTTGGTCAGCCCTGCTATGGCAGCAGCAGCAGCAATAGCAGGAAAATTTATAGATGTAAGAGAAATTCTGTAAGGAGGTAAGAAATGAAAGGTATAACAATATATAAAGGTAAAGCCACCTATATTGATAGAGCTGATATTGATACAGATCAAATCATGCCAAAACAGTTCCTAAAAAGAATAGAGAAAACAGGATTTGGACAGTATGTATTCTACGAATGGAGATATTTAAAAGATGGCTCACCAAACATGGAATTTGAACTGAACAAATACCCTAATTCAACAATACTAATTACTGGCCCGAACTTCGGCTGTGGTTCATCAAGAGAACATGCCGTATGGGGATTAAAAGAGTATGGTTTCAGAGTAATAATATCTCCCTCTTTCGCAGATATATTCTACTTCAATGCAGTTGAAAATATGCTATTACCATGCACAGTAACCCATGATAATGTAAAACTGTTAATACAAAAAGTTAGAGAAAAAGGTGAATATTATCTTACAGTTGATTTACCCAACCAATTAATATACGATGATGAAAACATAAAAATTCCATTCATTATAGACCAGGAATCAAAAGATAGATTAATTAAAGGTTGGGACAGCATAGATTTAGTTCTAAGATTTGAAGATAAGATAAGTGAGTATGAAAAAAATAGACCCTCTTTTTTTCCAACAACCAAAAACTTTCAACATACAAAGTAATGTATAAAAGCCAGGGATACTTTGTAAATAAAGGTAAAATATATCTCGATATCAATGAAATTCAAGAATTATATGATAATGAAGTACTACTTGATATAATGTTTTGTGGTTTATGTAGAACAGATTTACATATTATAGACGAAGAGATTCCGTTTACTAAATATCCCATTATTCCTGGCCATCAAATAATAGGGAAGGTTGTAAAAAAAGGGAAAAACGCCAACACAAAGATTGGAGATAAACTGGGAATATATTGGTTATACTCAAGTTGTGGTAAATGTTACTATTGCTCAGTTGGAAAGGAAAATCTGTGTGATAACGCAAATTTTACCGGTTGCACTGTTCATGGAGGTTTTCAACAATACATAAAGATTTCGCAGGATTACACAGTAAGTATACCGAGTTTTTACGAGGATTATGAGATTGCTCCTCTATTATGCGCAGGAATCATAGGATACAGAGCACTGTCATTTGTTGAAAATTGTGAAACTATTGGTATATACGGTTTCGGTTCTGCAGGACATATCATAGCTCAAATAGCTATATGGCAAGGTAAAAAAGTGATGGCTTTCATAAAACGTAACGATATCAAAACTGCAAAATTAGCAGAAAACCTCGGATGCAACGTCTATTATAGTGATGAAATTATAGAGTTTAAGCACCAAGGTAGTATAATTTTTGCACCTGCTGGAGAATTATTAAAAACAGCCTTAATAAATACAACCAAAGGAGGCATAATCGTCTGTGCCGGAATACATATGTCAGAAATACCACCACTTAAGTACCAATGGATATGGAATGAAAAAATTATTAGATCAGTAGCCAACGTCACAAGAGAAGATGCAAAAAAGTTATTCCAACTTATCAACGATTTTTATGAAAAAAATGGGAAAAAAATAAAAATAGACATTGATTTGTATCCAATAGAAAAAATTGAAGAAGTAATAGAAAAATACAGAAAAAGTAAAACTTCAAAGTCAGTAGTATTCCAAATAATTAAATGAGTTACAGAGAAATATTAGAAGAATACGATTTTATAGAAGACAAAGAAGAATTTTGGAAAAATTTGAACACTCCCAAACCCTCATATTTCAGAATTAACACTTTAAAACATGATAAAGAAAAGATCGTAAGTGCTCTCAAGAGATACCCTGATCTTGAATTTGAAGAAATAAAAACATTGGATAACTATTACATTGTTAACAAAGGTAATATAAGCAAGAAACCCGAGCATTTATTCGGATACCTCTATATACAGGATATATCATCGGCCATGGTAGTTAACATGTTCAACAAAAAAACAAATCCTTCTTTAATAATAGATATGTGTGCTTCACCAGGAGGTAAAACCACCTTACTATCAACAATCTTCCCCAATAGTCTAATAATAGCAAATGATGTGGATAGAATAAAAAGTCTGGTTCACAACGTACAAAGGATTGGTTCACTTAATGTTGTGATTACCCAATGTAATGCCAGATTCTTCCCTTTTATAACAAACAAGGAGATAGACTTCATACTGGCAGATGTTCCATGCTCAGCAGAATCAAACCTTGATAACTATGAAAATTATAATATCCAAAAACACCGAAATTTCATTGAATACATAACAAAAATACAATACGAAATATTGAACAGAGCTACAAAAATCTCCAGCAAAAACACCGAAATAGTATATTCAACATGTACATTTAACCCTATGGAAAATGAATACATAATTGATAAGCTGGTAAAAGAACAAAAAATTGTGGTTTCCGAATTACCCAAATTGGAAAACTTTAAAAACATACAAACTGGACTCGTAAAATACAAAGACATAGAATTTGATAAAAGCTTGAGCAAAACCCTTAGAATCTATCCTGAGAATATGAAAGGAATGTTCATATCCAAAATTTTACCAACAAAATATCAACAAGAAAAAAACGGATCAACAGCAAAAATACTCAACCTAGAAGATAAGCCAACCTTTCAAAATCATATAATCCAAAAGATTAGTAATGACTTAGTTCTTAGCTATTTAGATAAATTTGGTATTCAACATGAAATAGTTAACAGGTTCACTTGGTTTCACAAGGACAAAGAAAAAATTTCAGATATATATGTAAGTTCAACAGATCTTTTTCTTGTTAAAGAAAAGGGTCCATTAAAAGTGGAACATTTTGGATTAAAAGCATTTAGATACTTTAAACCTCTGAAAATTTATAAGCCAACAAGCTCATTCCTAACAATTATAGGAAAGTACATAACCAAAAATTTCGTAGAACTGAAATTTGATCTTAACCTTCTGAAAAAATTTTTGATGAGAGAAGAAATTGAGTTTAACCAGTTTGAACAAATAGAAATTGATAACTCATACCCTTTTGTAGCAGTGAAATTCAATGGATTGGTAATAGGTTGTGGAATATCTAAAAATGGCAAGATATTGAGTGAGATACCAATATCAAAGTCAGAGTTTCTCTTAAATATAATAGACTAAACTTGATAAATTTAATTTGAGAAAATTTCTAAAAATTCTTTATTTCCTCTTTAACTATATCAACAAGTTCTTCATCCTTTATTTCACCTTTAGAGTCTGCGATTTTTTTGAATTTTTCGAAAACTTTATTTATTTGATCTTCAGTAAGTTGGAACCCAAGCTCATTTAATTTAGCTTTTAATCCATGTCTGCCTGAATTTTTGTTAAGTACTATTATTCCTCCTTTTGGTAGTCCTATATCCTGAGGATCTATAATTTCATAATTCATCCTATTCGATACGACTCCGTGTTGATGAACCCCAGATTGATGTCTAAAAGCGTTCAAACCAACTATGGCTTTGTTGGGCTGAATCGGTATTCCTGAGTAGCTGGAAACCATTTTACTCAGGTTATATATTCTGGTTGTATCTACGTTAGTCCACAGGTTAAAGAAATCTTTCCTTATCTTTATTGCCATAATTACTTCTTCAAGAGCGGTGTTACCAGCTCTCTCACCTATTCCATTTATGCATCCCTCAACTTGCCGAGCACCGGCTTTGACAGCAGCTAAACTATTTGCAACAGCCAATCCCAAATCATCATGACAATGTGTAGAAACAATATATTTACCATCAACCTTCTCAAGAATTGTTTTTATGAGTAAAGAGTATTCTTCGGGGACAGTATATCCAACAGTATCTGGTATATTTATTGTTGTTGCTCCATTTTTTACAGCTATTTGAAGGACTTTTATGAGAAAATCCCAATCTGATCTTGTGGCATCTTGTGCAGAAAATTCAATATCAGAACAGTATTTCTTTGCATATTTCACCATATTCTCGGTAATCTCAAGTACTTCATCTCTACTTTTTTTCATCATTGTCTGCAAATGAATATCGGATGTAGATATAAACACGTGTATTCTTGGATTTGCAGCATTCTTAACCGCTTCCCAACCAATATCTATATCTCTACTAACTGTTCTACAGAGTGTGGCAACAGTAGATTCCTTAATAATAGAAGCTATAGTTTTAACATTCTCAAACTCTCCTGCTGATGAAGCAGCAAACCCAGCTTCTATCACATCAACCCTTGCTCTCTCTAATTCCTTAGCTATCTCTATTTTTTGTTCCAGTTTCAGGTTAACACCCGGTGTCTGATCCCCATCCCTCAGAGTAGTATCAAAAATATAAACCCTTTCCATTTTAAAATCCTCCTTATAAGTTACTTGTAGATATCTCAAATTCTATGGGATAAGATAGCCCAGGAGTTATAAGAAAACTTATAGGATAATCAATTGTTTCAAAAGGTTTCAAAGATATCTCAATAATCTTCCTATAAGAACCACTGTTTACCCTATAAATATCCAAATTATTCATAAATATCAGTGGAGTATAACCTGAAATAGAGGAAAAGTAAATACTAACTTTCTGAAAATATTCCTTATTATTAGTTATTTTAAATATCAGTTTATATAGAACACCGTAATTAGAATAATTTTGTTTTTCTTGATTGGATATTATCTCTTTATCTGGCAACCTAAAGCTATCAAAATTCTTAGTAGTTTCAAAATGGTATTCCTTATGTATTATTGGTTTTGGAAACTTGCCTGTGGATCTTGGAGTTCCATCCTCAGATAGATATTCAGAGGGAATAACGCCATCAAAAGCAAATATTCTCAACTTCAATTTTTTGTTAGAATTTAGATAAAGGAAACCAGTTATAACTTGGTTAACAAATGCTTTCTCAAGTATCAGTCTAACTTTCTGTTTTGGATATATCCTAGTCTTTGCTATTGCTTTATTTTTAAAGAATTCGTAAAAATCGATTGATGTTCTTATACCCGTTTCTATTTCACTATTACCTTTATTGAAAGATCCAAAAAATTCGAGTTCTACAATGTCTTGTCTATACTCTTCCAAATTTTCTATTTCTATACAATAGTTCAAATTGGACATAAACTGATGGTGAAACCATATCCAATAGCCACTCTTTTCAAAAATATCAGTTTCGTATATAATTCCCCTTTTTTGAATTTTTTCGGGGTTATTTGACATAATAAGATAATCGAATTCTATGTTTGGAACAGTTTTATCATTTTTTAATGCAACTTCAACTTCTCTATGAACGGATTTATATGGGAAAGAGGTTTCAGGTGTCCAAATGCGGTACTTAATTCCTTTAGACGTCTTTATTTCAGAATATTTAATCTCATGGTCTCCATTCTTAACAATATTTGGTAAAATAAATGATTTAAATAAATTAACCTTTTCAAATATAATGGGGTTACCATAATATATTGAATACTGATAATCTTTAATTTCTATAGTTGGAATTTTTATGGTTATATAAGAACTATCAGTTATATTATCATAACTAACAGTAATGGTTTGTTGTAATATTGGTTTGCTGTGTTTTATGTAAAGCTTACCATCCTGATAATAACAATATTCTGGAATATTTAACGTAAAACTTCGATTTGATTTATTAAATATTCTAATAGTTTTAGTTTGATTAACAAGAGCCTCTATATAGGTGCTTTCAAAGAAAACATCAGGTATATACTTCAAATTGGATAAACTACTGTGGTAAGACTGCAACAAAGAATTTATATTTGAATAACCAAGTGAATAAGCACAATACTTATCAAAAGTAAAAAGTAAATCATCATTAATATAAATACCATAATTTCTATCATACTCGTTAAATACTATTTTGTATTTAACAGGTAAATCAGAAAAAATATTTTTTTTAAGTACTCTCATTATATTTGGGTTATCCATATTTTTTGGCAAATATATCAATCTATATTCAGTATTGTTAAATTTTATAAAATAATGAACTATTTTGTTTTTCTCTTTTTTTACCAGTTCTATACCTGCAAAACAAAAATTAAATATTAAAATTAAAAAGATGGTAATTATCCTTATCACACTATTTAAATTAAAGTGAAAAAACTAAAAATCCTTCTATCTCATTGCTTCTACTTCGACGTTACTATAGTAATGTTTAAGTATTTGGATATAGTTATATTTTTTTGCCAAATAGTTTGCACCAAACTGACACATACCAACGCCATGTCCAAATCCTCTACCATAAAAAATAACACTATCAGTGTTAATTTTTATTTCATCAATAAAGTTTGATGGAAGCAAACTGAAATATAAATCTTCTGAAAACAGATAAATAGAGTCATCTTTATAGGCGTAGTAAGTACCTTCAGTGGTTATTATTGTCATTTTTTCAACTCTTCCGCTCTTATTTTTTTGAAGTTTTATATTTTTCAGTTTTCCATTAAATCTAGCACCAAGAAGGTGAGGAACTGACTTTGAAAGCATTTTTTCTAAACGATCTTTTTTTATTTCTATTTCCCATTTGAATAATCTTGATTGTTTGCAATAGGCATCATCAATTTTCCTATCGTAGTCTTTTACTGACCTCAGATAGGGAACATTTTTATTCCATACGTCCTCAGAATTGGCTGTTAATCCACCACAAGTTGAATGATAAACAGCATCTATTGGTATTCCCTTGTATAATATTATCTTTCCAAATGTGGAAAAAGTTGATATATAGCTTTTAAATGTTTCTTGTTTTTCTCCTTCAAAATTCTGACAATGAGGTTTATCACACAGATCATAATTTCGGTGTCTATTCCTATTTTTAATAGCGTAAGTTCTTGCTGCAACAGCCTGAGCCTTTAGAGCTTCCAATTCAAAAAAATCTGGCATCTCACTCAAAACCACAGAAGATATATAATCCTCTAAGTAAACGCTTATAATAAAAGGATGGTAAGAAACTACCCTCTTCAATCTGTAGCTATAGTACTCAGCTATTCCCCCCTGATAATCCTCTTTAACAAGTAAGTAAAAATTTTTACCCAAATAGTTTACAAATTTGGTTGTGGTAAACTCTTGAGGCCTAATTTTATTAACGCCTACCTTAATTAGAGTTGAAAAATTTTGCGAATTAGATAATTTTTGTAGACTACCAATCTCATCCAAAATTAATTTCATTTTTTTAGAATAATAGAAATACCTCTTTGCTTTATTATTATTTAAAATATATTCAATAGGAAATATAATCTCAATATCGCTAACATTATTTTTTATCTTATCCTTGGTATTCTGTTCATTAATCAAATCTGGTAGAACATAATTCATAAAATACACATTGAAATCAAAAATATAGGGGTTAGATAGATTTTCAACACAAAAAGTATTTTCAGCTATAAAGTAACAATTGTTATAGTTTAAGATGAAGGGAGTTTTACTCGAAGTCCAAGCCAATACATTATTCTTATTGGTATAATATTCAACACCATATCCTCTTGAGATTTTAATCTTAGTAAAATGTCTGAAACTAAAATATTCATATTTTCTATTAACAAAAACTATGTCATACAAACCAAAATCTCTGAGTATTTCCTGAGAGTATTTCATACCAAACTGATTGAACATTAAGCTCTGATAGGTGAATATTATTTTACCATTTTTTGAATATTCTTGGAACTTCAAGATCGTGCTTATAGGGACGAATCTAGCATCATTAACAACCAACAAATCAATATCCTTTTCCAATAAATTAATATTTCTATCCGTTAGTATCAGGTATCTAACTTTATTCATATGAAAAAACCTTTCCAAAAAGTAAAACTCTTTTATATATCTTCTTTGTAATTTTTCAAAAGTGGCAATAGAAAAATATAGGGCTACAATTTTTTGTTTGTCACTTTCTCTTTTACTCTCAAGGTATTCATAGAAATAATCAAAAGATTTATTATTAAAAACATCCATAAAAGCAATAAAAACAAATATTAAAAACAGAAAAACTCCTCTTAAAATGTTCTTTAACAATAAAAAAAAGAAAGATAAAAATTTGGCAAACGTATTTTCCATTATAAATATCTATTTGCCAATAAAATCTGCAAACCTGTCAAATCTGCCTATCCTGTAAAAAGGTTAAAAATAAAAATGAAAGAATAAAATTTTTAGAAAATAGGATGGTTCAGAGAATTCTTAACAACATTCTAATATTAATTGTTGTTTTGTACAGTTTGTTTCCGATACTTATAACGTTTATATATTCTTTTTTGCCGAACAAGTCAATATCTCAGGGTAAATTTTCTGGCTGGACACTGGGTAATTACCTTTACATTTTGAGTGATCCCAACATTCTACACTATGTTTATAACAGTGTGGTAGTTTCTTCAATATCTGCAACAATAACAACTTTTCTGGGATTTATATTGGCATACTCAGTTGTCAGAAAAAAGCTACCATTTTCTAATATTTTAGAGAACATTTTTCTGCTACTTAACACTTTTTTAGTATTGGGAGTTTTAATAATAGTTCCAATATTTGAAATAATTGTGAAAATGGGTGTTTACAACACATTAGTAGGGTTGATAATAGTTTACACTTCTTTAGGTTTTGTTTTCTCTTTTATACTGCTAAGCAGGTTTATAAGTAATCTGAAAAAAGATTATGAAGAAGCAGGAATAGTAGAAGGAATGAATAATCTACAAATAATGTTTTTAATAGTTTTACCAATGATAAAACAAGCTTTTATAAGCGTTTGGATTCTTCAATTCATAGGCTTTTGGAATGAATTCATATTTGCTTTAACTTTAACAAATGAAAGTGTAAAAAGGACTCTAACAGTGGGAATAACTCTGATAAGTGGTTCTGATATGTTTGAGATACCCTGGGGAATGATTATGGCAGGAGTATTCATTTCCATATTCCCCTTAATTATCATTGTCTCTTTCTTAGAAGAATACTTAGTAAAAGGTATTTCAGGGAAATGATAATTGAATGTTTTATAACCTTGTCCTTAAAGAAAATCTCAATAAAATACCTACTGACTACGACAACATAATTTTTATTATTGAAGAAAAACTTAACCCAGAAGAGTTGGAAACACTCAACAAAAGCGACATACCGATTTGTAACTACAAAAATATAGATTACGTAATAAGGGAAATTATCAAAACTGATACCCTTACACTCAAAGTAAACCAAAATATTAGTCAAGAAACATTAATACAGATTCTAAACAGAATGGGCTACAAACAATCAAACGACACAATAGAAAAAAACTCTTATCAAATAAGAGGAAACATAATAGATATTAACTGTAATACACCAGTAAGGGTAGAAATAGAAGATGATAAGATAGAATCCATAAGAACTTTTGATCCACATACCTTATTGAGTATAAAAAAAATAAACTCCATCAAAATTTATGGTAATAATCCAAACGACAAAAATTTAACAACTCATCTCAAAATTCTCTTTTTGAGTTTAGAAGAAAAAGAAATAGTAGAAAATTTAATACAAAAAGAAATAGAAAACCTAAAAGAATATATAGATTTGGATTGGAATGTATTAAACATAGTTCCAAGAAAAAGCCTCAAAAAAATTGATACAAAATACGAAATAATAAAACTAATAAGAGAGCATAGAGAATACAGAATAACCTTTTCCAATAAAGAAACATTTGAAGAATTTACCAGTTTTATAATAGAATACTGTAGAAAAAAGAGAATGAGTATTAATGAATTCAATATTGCGAATTATGAAATTCTTGAAGTTGATTCAATATTTGGTTTCGTTGATCACGAAAATCGCCAAATATTTATCACCATGAGAGATCTAAAAGAAGAGCCGATTATTCATAATACCAATGTGGTTGATTCAATAAAGGAATTTAGAGAGGGAGATTTAGTGGTAGTTGAAGGATACGGTATAGGAATATATTTGGGAATTCAAAAATTGAAGATCTCACATTATCCAGAAAAAGAATTTGTAACAATACAATTCAAAAAAAACAGAAAGATCCACTTTTCCGTAGAAAGCGTAAACCTACATAAATATCTATCTTCAGAAAAGGTAACAGAAAAAATCAAAGAAAAGATACTTTCAATACCCTCTTTTAAATCATGGCAAAAAAAACTTGAAAAAGTATATGAAGATATCAAAACCATTGGACAAAAAATAATACAAATCAACGCTGAAAGATATTCAACAACAGCACATAAGTTGGTACCCAACGAATACGACAAATACATCGAAGAAACATTTGATTACATATTAACAGAAGATCAAGAGAAAGTAATCAATGAGGTTTTAGCTGACCTAGAGAAACCCTTTCCTTCAAACAGACTAATCCTAGCAGATACAGGCTACGGTAAAACAGAAGTAATAATAAGAGCAATCGTAAGAAGCTTATCAAATAACTACAAATCTATACTATTTGTTCCAACAACAATATTAGCTTATCAACACTACATGAACATAACAAAAAGATTAAAAGATTTTAGAATAGGTATAAACACATCTCTATACAAAACAGCAAGTTTGAACGATTTGTATCAAAACAATATAGACTTGTTAATATCCACTCCATTCGATATAACAAAATATGACAATGGTTGTGATAACATAGGATTAGTGGTGATAGATGAGGAGCATTTAATGGGTGCAATTTTCAAAGAAACTTTGAAAGGAATTTTTAAAAAAGCTCATTTTTTATACTCCTCAGCTACACCAATACCAAGAACCTACTTCATGGCAAAAACTGGAATATTGGATATCTCAGTTATTAAAACTCCGCCACCGACATATAAACCTCCAAAAACATTTATTCTAACATTTACTGATAAATCGCATAAACTGTTGCTACTAGAGAAGTTAATAAGAAAATCTCTAAATTATTCGCTGAAGATAATATATGTAAACAACAACATAGACGAGCTTTATGAAAAATGGTATTATTTCAAAAATATTGCAAGCAGTTCAATAATTCACGCAAAGCTAAATTCGAAAACTATTCAAAAAATATTCATGGATTTCATAAAAGGCAAATTTGATATAATACTTTCTACCACAATAGTTCAATCCGGTGTGGACACTCCAGAGTTTGATGTAGTAATAATAGACAACAGCCAAATGTTGGGTATATCTCAGCTGTATCAACTCAGAGGAAGAGTAGGAAGAGGCAGCAAAAATCCTTACTGTTACATCTTAATTCAAGAAAATTTTGTTAATACACCAACATTTGAAAGGATATCCATCTTTGAAAAGGATAATCTTTCTAATATAGACATAGCCCAGAAAGATATGGATATAAGAGGTCCCGGATCGATACTATCCAAAAAACAATCTGGAAACGTTGAACAGATAGGATTGATTCAATTTTTAAAAATGGTTAATCAATATTTGAACCAAGAAGAAGAATTACCAGAAATAGAATGTGATGCACCCACTTTCCTTCCCGAAAGCCCAATAAAAAATAAATTATACAGGCAACTACTAACAACTAAAAACTTGGAAGAATTCCAAATTCTGAAAAAAGAAATCATTGACATATATGGGAAAAATCTACCAGAACCAACATTAAATCTCTTAAAACTGATAGAATACAGAATAAAAAACAAAGGGAAAAAACAAAAAATAAGAATAAAAATAATAAATGGAGAAATTGTTGAAGCTTAGTATAATATTACTCATACTAACAACAAGCTTTTTAGGTTGTAATAAAAAGATTAATACTAACCAAGAATCACTGTCATTTAAAAATCTTGAATATTACATCAATGAAGAAACATACTTTTCAATAAAACAAGGAATATACAAAAACAATCACATATTATTTAAAGACATGAAAATAGTGTTCAAAGAAGGATATACTGAAATAAAAGAAGGATATTTAGATCTAAATAGCTTAATTGTAAAACCAGAAAAATCCTTGGAAATATATACAAATGATTTTATCATAGATATTCAAAAAGATCCTATTATCAATTTAAAAAAAATGCAAATAGAAGGTTATGACACAATAATAAAAAATCTGAAAAAAGAGGATAAAATCAACAAATCATATAAAATTAACATTGACATAAGAAACAATAAAATATATACTTATCAAAACACAGGAGTATGGTAACAATAGATCTGAAAGAAATAAAAAACATAAAGAATAAATTGATGGAATATAAACCATTGATAGATGACTTGTTTTTAAAAGTAGATAAAATAGATAAAGAGTTATCAAATGAAATAAATCCAGATTTCAGAAAAATAAAAGAGAAAAAGAAGCTGACAGAATTATTATCAAAATATAACAATCTCTGTAAAGAAGTTGATGAGTTTGAAGATATATATAAAACTTACGGTAATGAAAGTCAAGACTTAGAAGACATAAAAAACATATATAAACAGATAATCCAGGATTTTGAGAAATTATCGATAGACCTGCTTTTGAGTGAAGAATATGATGACTATGATGCAATATTGACAATAACATCAGGTGCTGGAGGAACAGATGCACAGGACTGGGCTCAAATGCTAATGAGAATGTATATTCAATGGGCTGAAAAAAATGAATTAAACTACTTCATAACTGATATCACATATGGCCAAGAAGCAGGCATTAAATCTTGTGAAATAATAATCAAATCATCTTATGGATATCTAAAATCGGAAAAGGGGGTTCACAGATTAGTAAGAACCTCTCCATTTAATGCACAAAATAAAAGGCACACATCATTCGCTTTAGTAGAGGTTATTCCCAAAATAGATGAAAACATCAATATCGAAATCAAGCCGGAAGATTTGAAAATAGAAACGTTCAAAGCTGGTGGAGCGGGAGGCCAACACGTAAATAAAAATGAATCGGCAGTTAGAATAACACATATACCAACAGGGATAGTGGTAACTTGTTCAAATGAACGTAGTCAACATCAAAACAAAGAAACAGCAATGAAAATACTCAAAAGTAAAATCTATGACTTGGAAAAACACAGGATTAGTCAAAAAGTAGACAGTTTTAAAACCAAACAACAGGCCGCTTGGGGGAACCAAATAAGAAGCTATGTATTACATCCATACAAACTAATAAAAGATTTACGTACAAATACTGAAATTTACAAAGTTGATGAAGTTCTGAACGGAGATCTAGACAAGCTTATTTTAGATTACTTGCTTTATCACAATATGCAAAAAACACAAAACTAATGTATGGCGGTAAACTAATAAACCTCATTTGTAGACAATCAGCATTGACATTACTAAACATCTGTAAATCTCAAAAAAAACCAGAATATGGAGTATATATCAAAATATTAAACAATTTAGCTAGGATATTCTCAATACTTTCTGAATTGGATAGTGAACTTTATAAGATATATTTGACAAAAAAACAAGAAAAAAAGAAATATTTAAAAAAAATCATAAACTATCCAATTCTATACGGTATAAATTTTTCATTATTACTATTATTTTTAACTACAAAGTTGAAACTACACAAATCTTTGAAAGTGGATGTTAAAATAATTCAAAGAACAGTTGTAAATTGTATTATTAGTAACATAGAATTGTTAAGAGAAAACATGAGAGTTTTTAAAGAATAATGAGATTTTTTTATCTAATTTTTCCATTCATTATTTTTTGGTTGGTGTTTAACGTATTATCTATAATTTTGGGTATTGTATATGTTTACAAGAATGTGGGGATAGTTGAAAGTTTTTTATTTGTATTGAAGGACCCATTATTTTGGATTTCGTTGAAAAATTCATTTGTATACTGTTTAATAGTTATACCACTTCAATTGTTCTCTTTTTTTTTAGCGTTTATGATTTACAGTTTATCAAATAGGTGGGCATCGTTCTTTAGGATTATCTTGTATTTACCTGTAGTTGTTCCTATAGCAAGTATTGGTTTTGTATTCAAAATAATGTTCAATGATGAAGGAACGATAAATGACTTCTTATTGAAAATATTTGGATTAAAAATTCCATTTTTATCAAATTACTATTATTCAATGTTAGTTGCGTTTATGTTGACTTTTTGGAAAGGTTTAGGATATTATGTGGTTATTTATTTATCTTCGTTGTATTCAATATCAAAGGAAATAATAGAGAATTCAGTTATGGATGGGATGAATTTTTTTCAGAGAATGTGGTATATTTATTTACCATTATTGAAGGGGACCTTCTATTTTGCGTCTTTTTTATCGATGTTAGCGGCATTAAAAGTTTTTGCTGAGATTTTTATTGTTACTGAAGGTGGTCCAGGAACTTCAACATATACACTGATGATGTATATTTATTCTCGTGCTTTCCATAGTTTTGATCTTCCCACGGCAATAGCTGCTTCACTTATACTTTCATTTATTGCGATACTTTTAAGTCTTTTCATATTTAAGAGACAAATAGAGAACATAAAAATTTAGTCATTTTTTAATCTAATTTCTTCATAATATTTAACAAAATTTTAATAATTTTTTAACATTTTATTAATATTTAGTTAATAATTTTGTAATATTTGTAATAATTTTGCAATATTTTTGTAATATTTGTCATAATTTTTTAACAAAGCAGCATAAATTTTAACAATTGTAACACTTTTTTCATAAAAATTTAACAATTTTGAGTCTTCTATTTATTGGTATAGTAGGAATAGAAGCTACACTAAAATTTTAACATTTAACATAATTTTGTAACAATTGTATTATTTTTTTTAATATTTTTAACAATAATTTAACATATTTTTAACAAAATTTTCATGTTAAATTTGTAAAAATAAAGTTAAATTTGTAAAAATTATGTTAAATTTGTAAAAAATTTTATATGTTCATTTTTTTGTAATTTTTGTAATAATTTTGTAATAATTTTAATAATTTTGCAATATTTTTTTAACAAAAATTGTTAAATTTTTTATTTTTAACAAAAATTTAATTTAGTTAACAAATATTTTACAAAATTTGTATATTTTATATATTGATAATACTATATTACTCGTTTCAAGAAAATTTTTAATATTTTTTATTTTTTTGTAATATTTGTAATAACTCTGTAATAATTGTTAAAAAATTTTTAACTTAATTTACATTTTTGTAATAATCAAAAATTAGCATTTTTCCACCCCTTTTTCCATTTTTTCCACATTTTTTCCACATAGTTTTCCACATACCCCCAAAATTTTTCCACATCGTTTCACTAAGTTTTCCACATTTTTAACATTTTTTTCCACATGTGGAAAAAATACCCAATTTTTGTGGAAAAATCTTTTCAAAATGTGGAAAAAGTACCTCAAAGATGTGGAAAAAATGTGGAAAACTTTTTTAAATCAACTTTTTTTTTCCACCCCTTTCCAAATTTTTTCCACATCTTTTCCACATACCCCAGAACCGAAAAACCTTACAAATACTCAAATTGTGAAAGTTTTCCACAAATGTGGATAATTATACTACTACTGTCTTTAATAATAAATATATATAATAGTAGTAATACAACTACGAACAGATTTTTTAATATTTTTTTTTAATATTCATTTTCCTATTTTAATCAGTCTTGCTATTTTTTTCTAAAAGGTAAAAAACTGTATACTCAAGAATTCCTTAAAATGGAAAGTCAAAAATGAATGGAGGTTTTCAAAATGCTAAATCAGAAGCAGGTTTTAAACCACAATCAAATAAGAACCACTTTCCTAAATTTCTTCGAGAAAAAGGGACATGTTGTACTTAACAGTTTTAGTCTGATTCCGGAGAATGATCCTTCTCTTTTATTTGTTGCTGCTGGTATGGTTCCATTCAAAGCTGAGTTTGCTGGTAAAATTGAGCCAAAGTACAAAAGGATTAGTACATGCCAAAAATGTTTCAGAATGGATGATATAGATAATGTTGGTTGGACTTTGAGGCATCACACTTTTTTTGAAATGCTCGGAAATTTCTCTTTTGGAGACTATTTTAAGAGAGAATCTATTGAGTGGGCCTATGAGCTTCTTACGGAAGTTTACAAAATAGATTCTTCTAGACTTTACTTCAGTTGTCATCCTGATGACGATGAAGCGGAAGAAGTTTGGTTGAGTTTGGGAGTTAAAAAAGAGAAGATAGTAAGACTAGAAGATAATTTTTGGGGGCCTGCGGGACCAACTGGCCCCTGTGGACCATCAAGTGAAATATTCTATGAAAATTTTCATTGTCCGAATCCCTTATGTAAGCCTGGTTATGAATGTAAGGAATGCGAAAAAAATGAAAGATTCATAGAAATATGGAATATAGTGTTTACACAGTATTTCAAGGAGTCCGATGGAAGTTTATCTCCTCTCCCACAAAAAAACATAGACACAGGGATGGGATTAGAAAGGCTTACAAAAATTCTCCAAGAAAAACCAAATCAATATCAAACAGATCTGTTTTTACCAATCATATCGAGATTGGAAGAATTGGTCCATAAGGATGTAGATGAAGTTTATAAAGAATTGAAGATAAAATACAATCATGAAAAATATCTGGAAAATAGAGAAGTCTATAAGAGAATAGTGGCTGATCATATTAGGGGGGCGGTTTTTTTACTTGCGGATGGTGTTGTTCCTTCTAATGAGGGGAGAGGGTATGTTCTCAGAAAACTTATTAGGAGAGCACTGCTTTATTCCAGACTCTTGGGAATAAAAACATCATATCTAAATACTATACCTGATATTGTGGAATATATATATCGGGATGTTTATTCTGAAATATCTTCCAGAAAAGAGTATATAAAAAGGATGCTAGAAAATGAAGAAAATGGATTTTCTAAAAATTTGTCCAAAGGTATGGATTATTTATCAAAAATTGATTTCAAAAAGCTCACAGGTAAAGATGCTTTCTTTTTATATGATACTTTGGGTTTTCCCATAGAACTAACTTTGGAAATATCTAAAAGTCAGAACTTTATTATTGATTTAAATGAGTTTTATGAGGAACTTGAGATTCAGAAGCAAAGGTCGCGTCAAAAATCTGTCGATATAAAAATATTTTCAATAAAGGAAAAGTATTCAACTTCTTTTGTAGGTTATGATCATCTTGATTACCAATCGAAAGTAATTGGTATATTGAAGAGAGAAGATGGGAAGCTCAACTCTTTGGATTATTATGAAGATAATGATGAGGTTATACTTGTAGTTGAAGAAACTCCATTCTATCCTGAATCGGGAGGGCAGGTTGGTGATAAGGGAAGAATATTCAATGAGAATTTTACTTTTATTGTAGATGATACCCAAAAACATGTGGAAGGTTTTGTTTTTCACATAGGTAGAATTGTTAATGGTTTTGTCAGATTGGGAGATGAGGTTCATTTGTCAGTTGATAAGAAAAGGAGGAAATTGACTGCTATAAATCATACGGCTACGCATTTGTTGCATTCTGCCTTGAGAAAAATTTTAGGACATCATGTTTATCAAGCTGGATCTTTAGTTGATTATGATAAATTGAGGTTTGACTTTACTCATTTTGATAATCTTTCAGATTTGGATGTTAAGAATATAGAGGATTTGGTAAATGAGAAAATATTGGAGAATATTGATGTTGAGGTTTCTTATAAACCTCTAAGAGTTGCTTTGGATGAGGGTGCTATTGCTCTTTTTGCAGAAAAATATCCTGATTTGGTAAGGACTGTTAGGATTGGAGGTTTTTCCTATGAGCTTTGTGGAGGAACTCATGTTAAAAATACTTCTGTTATTGGAATATTTAAAATAGTTAGTTCTGGTTCTGTACAGATGGGAGTTAAAAGGTTGGAAGCAATAACATCATTAAAAGTCTTGGAATTTTCCAGAATTTTGGAACAAAGAAATTCACAATTGAAAAGTATTACTAAACAGGAGGAAAATAATCTTATAAATTATGTTAGTAAGTTAATGAATGAGAATAAAGAATTGGCTAAGAAAAACAGGGATTTGAAAGTCAAATTTTACAGAAAATATCTAGATGGAATTAATTTTGAAAATAAACCTTTAGAATTTGAAGTTGAAGAAGAAGAGGACATGTTTATTATTCATGACATTATAAAATTGAAGCAGAAGTATTTTGCTTTTTACAAATTAAAAGATAAGAAGATAGCTGTATTTCATAAAGATTTTGTGGATTATTTTAAAAATTTAGTAAAAGTGGACAAAATTAGGTTTATACCTTTGGGAGATTACTTTAGGGTAGTAATTTAAATTAATTTTTTTATAAATACAATCTAATAGTGTTTGGTAGGAGTTTATATTATATTTTTATAAAATAAAAAATAGAGGTTTATGGGGATTATAAAAAAGAATCTATTCGATAACAAAGAGTTTTCTGAAGAAAAAAAAGATAATTCTTATACTTCTCCAAAGATATTGGGTAATATTATTAAGCATGATTTTTTAGGTAAAGAAATTGTATCTATTTCTTTAAATCAAGAAAAATTGAACAAAAAAATAATAAAGAGAGAAGATGTTTCTCTGCCTGTTAATGAAATCATTGAAGAGATTAAAGATGTTAGTATAGTTGGTAAATCTTCTTTAGAATTCGAACTTGAGGAGGAGAAAAATAGGTATCAGAGACTAAATGAGGAACTTGAAAAGAAAATAAATGAACAGAATTTGAGAATTCAAGAAATAGAGAATATGAAAGGAACGGTTTTAACAGAAGCTCAAAAGCAAGCAGAGATGATCATTAAAAAGGCAATAGAAGAGGCTCAAAACAAGGCTAAAGAGATTTTAGAACAATCCTATAGTCAGGGATTTCAACAAGGATTGGAAGATGCTCATAAGAAATTGGAAAATGAGTATCAAAAGAAAATCTTGGAACTACAGCAAGAAATAGATAACATATTTAATATTAGGAAGAAGTTGGTTAAAGATTTTGAAAAAGAGTTAATAGAGCTTGTTTTGGATGTTGCTGAAAGAATTATTTCCAAAAAAATAGAAGAGGAAGGTAGTGTGGTTGTTTCTTACCTTTCTGATTTACTTACAAGAGTTGAAAGAAGTAAATCTATTACTATTTGGGTAAATCCTGATGAATTGGAAGATGTTAAAAATTTTAAGGAAAATTTTAAATATTTGCTTGAAGATGTTGAAAATTTAACTATTGCTCCTGATCAGAGAATCTCTAAAGGTGGATGTATCATAGAGACAAATTTTGGTAAAATTGACTCCAGAATATCAACTAAATTTGATGTTCTAAAAGAAATATTGTTGAGGAGTAAATAGTGTTAGAGCTTGAAAAATACAAAAATATAATTAAAAGTATATCTTCTAAGGATTTGGTTAAGGTATATGGAAAAGTTAAACAGGTTATAGGCTTAGTTATAGAGAGTGACGGTCCTCCATGTCAGATTGGTGAGATTTGTCATATTTATCCTAATGAATACTCTGAGCCTATAGTTGCCGAGGTTGTCGGTTTCAAAGAGGACAGAGTGTTACTTATGCCGATAGGTTCAACTATTGGTGTTTCTCCAGGCAATGAGGTTAGAGCCACTGGAAAGCAGCTGATGGTTAAGGTTGGTCCTAAGATATTGGGAAGGATACTTGACGGTTTAGGTAATCCCATTGATGGAAAGGGTAATTTGGAGTATGAGGAGTTGTATCCTATATACAATGAGCCTCCAAATCCTTTTTTAAGGCCGAGGATAAAAACTCCTCTTTCTATCGGTGTTAGGGCTATAGATTCTCTACTTACATTGGGTAAGGGACAGAGGGTTGGAATCTTTGCAGGATCTGGCGTAGGAAAAAGTACCACTTTGTCGATGATAACTAGATTTACAGAGGCAGATCTTACTGTTCTCTGTTTGGTTGGAGAACGTGGTAGGGAATTAAGAGATTTTATTGAAAGAGACCTAGGAGAAGAGGGATTAAAGAGATCTGTTGTTGTGGTTGCTACTTCGGATACCCCTGCTCTTGTTAGGTTAAAGGCTGCTTATGTAGCAACTGCCATAGCTGAGTATTTCAGAGATAAAGGTAAAGATGTAATTCTGATGATGGATTCTGTAACGAGGTTTGCTATGGCTCAAAGGGAAATAGGATTGGCTATTGGAGAACCACCATCTACTAAGGGTTACACACCATCTGTTTTTGCACTTTTGCCAAAGCTAATGGAAAGGCCTGGAAATTCTCCAACAGGTAGTATAACAGCAATATATACTGTTTTGGTTGAGGGTGACGATATGAACGAGCCAATAGCTGATACTACAAGAGGTATATTGGATGGACACATCGTTTTGTCCAGACAACTTGCACATATGAATCATTATCCTGCTATAGACGTTTTACAATCTGTAAGTAGATTGTTCGTCGAGATAACTACCGAAGAGCATCAAAAGGCAGCAGGAATAGTTAGAGAAATATTGAGCACTTATAAAAAAAATGAAGATATAATATCCCTTGGTATGTATAAAAAGGGAACTGACCCGAGAATAGATTACGCAATTGAGAAAATAGACCAGGTTAATTCTTTTTTGAGACAAGGAGTTTTTGAACCGGACAATATTAAAAATACCATAGAGAAATTGATCCAATTGGTCAATGACTATGATGATAAGGTTACAAAGAGGTTGAATAAATAATGTATTCTAAACCTTTTAAATTTAAATTGGAAAAAGTATTACAAATGAAGTTGGAAGAAGAAGAGGAACAGAAAAGAGTTTATGCCAAGGCACAAAAAAAATTAATAGAAGAGGAAAACAAATTGGAAAACTTAATAAAAAGCCTACAATTGAAGACAGAAGAGTATAAATTTAAGCTTATGCAAGTTGGTCAGCCAGAGTATTTCCATAATTTTAACAATTATTTGGATAAATTAAAAAAAGATATAGAATTACAGAAGATAGTTGTTGAACAAGCTAAAATACAATTGGAGATAGAGAAACAAAAACTACAGGAAAAAATGAATGAAAGAAAAAGTTTTGAGAAACTGAAAGAGAAAGAGTATCAGAGGTATCTTCAAGAGCAAAAAATGGCCGAAAATAAATTTTTGGACGAACTATCAAGTATAAAATTTTCAAGAAATAAAACACAGAATTAGTTTTTTGAAGGAATTATACAAATTAAGGAGAATAAGATAATTGGGGTCTGGAAGAAAGACTTTTCGGAAATGTTTAAAGAGTATGAAAAGGGAAGGGTTAAGATTCCCTTCCCTCCCACCTCCCCCATAGTACTAATTCTCCTATCCTCTTTATTGTTTTTTATTTATTCTTGTGCTACTGGCGTACCTACTTTAAATCCTAATATTCCAACAAATAAATTACTCTCGGTCTCTCTATTCTTTAAATCTAATATTAATCCTGTAATTCAGTATGAGAATAACGGTCAAGATTTTACATACTATTTTTATGTTGCAAACTTTTTTAGGTTTGATGATGGTCTTATATCAAATAATTTGGATCTAATTCAACACATTTTCTATTTTCAGAATGGTTTTAAAAGAATAAATAGGGTGTCACCACCCTCAGCCAATACATCTACTCAGGATGAGTGGTCTTCTATCATAATAGATAATAATTCTCAAATAATAAGTAATAGAGAATTGAGATTCAATATTTTGATACCTGATGATATAATTGGTAACAAGAGTTATTACAAATTTATAATATTAGTTTTTTTAAGAAATTATGAGTATCAGAGTATAGATGATAATTTTGGGCAAGATCCTGTTCATTATTTTGATAATCCATCTTATAGTATCAATATTGATTTAAATTCTATTGAGGTTGGTAGAATTTACGTTTTGAATAATCCTTTTAATGATGTTGTTAATATTAATTTACCTATTGGTTTTCCTGAGGATAAAAAAGATGGATTAATTATTGAGAGAGTAGAGTACGTATACAGAGTTTTTTAGTGGTTTCAGTAAAATTTTCAAATAATAAAATTTAGAAAAGGTAAGCAATAAAATATTAAGAATAATTAAATTAATATCTACTATTTTGTAGAGATTTTTGGGGAAAGGAAATAGTATGACAGAGTCAGTGGTAAAAGAGTCCTTGAAAAGCGGTAAAAAATATTTTTATTTGATATTATTAATGTTTTTGATACCTCTTCCGTGGATTACGATAAGATTCCTTTATTTGAATGGTTATATACAGTGGGATTACAACGAGTATGCTTTAATATCTGCTTTTTTAACTGGGGTTTCTATAATAGCCGGGGCTTTTTTAATTAGCTGGGCTGCAGAAAGCTCTCAAGAATACTTACCACCAAATTTGGTTCTCGCTGCCATAGCTCTTATAAACGTAATACCAGAATATGTGGTTGATATATATTTCACATGGGTTGCAGGTAATAATCCTGAGTATAAGTATTATGCAATAAGTAATATGACAGGTGCCAACAGAATGTTAGTTGGTATAGTTTGGCCTCTTATATTGATAGTGTATTTACTTGCAAGAAGAAGAGAGAGAAAACAAAATGAATTACCAAATTATATTCAAATGGAAAAAAATAACATATTAGAGATAGTGTTTTTACTTGTTTCTACCCTTTACTGTTTTATTATACCTCTGAAAGGTAGGTTGGAATTGGTGGACACTTTTGTTTTGTTTACCATTTTTATATTGTATATATATATGGCTACGAAAATGGGTAAGAGGGAGCCAGAGTTGGAGGGACCTGCCCATTATATATCAATTTTACCGAAAAATAAAAAGATACCCTTGTTAATTGGGATGTTTCTTTTTGCAGGTATAACCTTTTTGGCTTCTGCTAAACCATTTGGTGAGAGTTTGCTTATTATAGGTTCTAAAATAGCTGAAAGTATAGGATTTGATCCCAAATTGGCCAAGTTTCTTATGGTTCAATGGGTTGCTCCAATAGCTTCAGAGTCACCAGAGATAATAGTTGTTATAATATTTGCCTGGAAACTTATGGCCACTGATTCTTTTACCACTGTTGTATCTTCTAAAATAAATCAGTGGACTTTGTTGGTTGGTTTTATCCCGTTGGTTTACTTCATATCTCGTATTTACCATGGCCATGAGGGGATACCTTTGGTGTTAGATGAATTAAAATATCATGAGATATTATTAACTGCAGCACAAAGTTTATTTGCTCTTATAATTTTGCTTGATTTCAAATTTACTATTTTTAAAGCTGTTTTAATATTTTTACCATTTTTTGTACAGCTTGTTAATCCTTCCATAAGAATGGAAGTAACTTATATATATTTGCTTTTGTCATTTTTATCATTATTTTTTGTTATTAATAAGAAAAGTATAATTATGTTAAAAGAATCTGTATCTCATGTAGTTGAAAAGATATATAAAAAATAATTTTAGGACTTTAGGGTTTATCTTGTTATTTTTTAGTTGAAGGTTTTTTCGTTATTTTTAAAGAATCTTTTCATAGAGTGGTTTCTATTGATAGATGGAAGGCTTGTTACTGAATAGGTATAGGGTTTTAAGTAAACTTGGTCAGGGTGGTATGGGCCAGGTTTTTATGGCTCATGACACAGTTCTTGATAGGAGAGTTGCAATAAAAGTTTTATCCCCAGAATTAACAAAGAAGGAAGAGTTTTTACAGAGATTTCTGAGGGAAGCAAGAATAACTGCTTCTTTAGACCATATAAACATTGTTAAAATATATGATTTGGTTGTTAGTAATAATCAGTATTATTTAGTGATGGAGTATATCGATGGTCAATCTCTAAGAAGTTATATAGAAAAAAAAGAAAATAATAGTTTGGATGTTTCTTTGGATATTTTTTTACAGATACTTGATGGTATGGAATATGCTCATTCTAGAAATATTGTTCATAGAGATTTAAAGCCTGAAAATATAATGATCACTAAGGGCAGAATAGTTAAGATAACGGATTTTGGTTTGGCTTTTGCTCTTGGAAGTCACAGCATAACTAATCCAGGTATGCTTATGGGAACCCTTGGGTATCTGTCTCCTGAGCAGGCTAAAGGTGTTGATGTTGATCATAGAACAGATATATATTCCATAGGAGTAATTTTATACGAGTTGTTGACTTTCAATCTTCCCATAGTGGATCTAAATCCTGCAGGAATGATATATAAGATTTTGAACGAGTCTCCTATTCCTCCTTCTAAATATAATCCTTCTATTCCTAAAGAAATAGAAAGCATAATATTAAAGTGTTTACAAAAAGATAAAAATAGAAGATATAATAAAATATCAGAGATAAAAAAAGAAATAGAATATTTCCTTTCAAAACTTGATTCTGAGTATTCAGAGGATAATGGTTTAGGGGATAATTATTCAACACCAAAGGATAAAGATATTAATGAGATTGTTCAAAAAACTATAGGTGATATAATTTCTGAAATATCTGCTTATAAGAAGAATTTACCAGAAATTGTATACAAGACTGATAAAAATTATGATGTAAGAGAGTATGTTGAAATAAAAGATTATGATGAAAGAATTACCAAAGCTTCATATTCAAATCTTGAAAAATCACATGATATTACCGTAGAAAAATCTTCCAAGTTGTCTGCAAGAGATATAGAAATAATGCTTTCTAAAGCTCAGAAGGAATATGAAGAAAAAAATTATGATGAGACGATCAAAATACTTGAACTTATTTTACCTTACTACAAGAGCAAGACTATTTTGTATATTCTTGCCAAATCATACTATAAGCTTAATGATTTTCAGAAGGCGTTGTATTATTTGGACTTACATAGAAAAAATTACGGTGAAAATGAAAAGGTGCTTTCACTTGAAGGTGATGTCCTATATATTTTAAAAGACTATGTTAATAGTTATGTTAGTTACCAAAAGGCTTATGAATTGACGGGAGATAGGTACTATTTACTTTTGGCTTGTAAATCTGCTTTGAATTATAATCCTGATTTGGTTATTAATTTTCTTTCTTCTGTTATTTCTACAGAAACTGATCAACACATTTTGCATAAGTCCTATAAATATTTGGGGTTAGCCTATTATAAAATTGGCAACTATGAGTTGGCTATACGGAATTTGGAATACTATTTAAAAGTTTATAATGATCCTGCTGTTTTAGGACCTTTAATAAAGTCCTATAAGATGGCTGGTAAAAGTTTGGAACTTGCTAAAATATATTCGGCTTTGCTTGAAGTTACTGATGATGAGAGTGTTTTAAAAGACGCTTTATCTTTCTATATTAGTACATCTAAATATAAAGAAGCTATAGAAATATGTTATCGTTTGATTTCTATTAATCCTAATGATCTTTCTGTTTACCAAGATTTATATTTGGCTTCTAAATCCATAAATAACACCACTTCTCTTATATTATCTATTGAGAACATTTTGAGATTGCACACTGATCTAAATAAAGAGTCACAAATTGAATTGTTGGAAGAATTAGTATTTCTCTATGAAGAAGAATTACAATATTTTGATGCTATAAGTGTTATAAATAAATTGATAGATTTGAAGGGTTCAAATGCTGAATATAAGTATAAATTGGCAGATCTGTATTCAAAAATGGGGAATTACGATATTGCTCTAAATTTAATGTATGAACTTGTAAGCATGGATTCTAATAATCCGCTTTTATATGAAAAGATTTCTTATATATATCACATGATGGGTGATATTGATCAAGCTATACAGAATATAAAAACTGCCCTGCAGATTGATCCTTCGAACTATGAGTATTATAAGATTCTTTCGAATTTATACCTTGAGTCCAATAGAATAGAGGAATTGGTTCAAATATTGAAGAATTTGATAGACTATAAGCCAGATGAGGTTGAGGCATACATACTTCTCTCTGATGTTTATCTTAGATTAAAGAATTATCATGAAGCTTATGATTATATACTTATTGCTCATTCTAAAGCTACTGCGCTTAATGTTGAAATACCATTGAAGTCTTTTGATATTTTGTTACATTCGCTATATGGTATGTTTAAGGGAGTGGATTTAATAAATAAATTTAAGGAGATAGTTTTTGAGATTAGGAATCCGAATTACCTGCCATATTTATACTATTCCATTGCTTTTTTCTACTGGTTTAATGGATATGAAATAAATTCCATAGAATATCTCAATAATTCCGTAATAATTTCTAAAAATTCAAATAGGTACATTTATATTTTGTCGAGTTCTCTGGCCAATTTTATAAAAGGAGGGTATGGAGAGTCTATAAATACTCTTGAGAGTAATCTCAAACTTTTTAAGGAGTGTAATATTAGTGAAATAAAGAAGAGATATTTTGAGTTGCTTATAACTATGTATTTACTTACAAATACTTTTCCACATAACTTGGATTTTTATTTTAGCTTATTGGGCGATTTGTATAATAGGTATGAGCTTTATGGTTTATTTTTAAAGGGTATGTTTATTGAAAGAACGGATAAGAATAGGAGGGTGGATTATTCCAATGCCCTTTTTTTATATGAAAAGGCTATAAGTGAGGGATTTGAAAATGAATATATTCTATTCAGAGCGTTTTTTTTGAATTTCATACTTTCTAATTATGAGAACGCTAAAAAATATTTGGATAAGCTCATAGTCTATAATCCAAATGATAGTATATATTTATATTACTATAAGAGAATTAACGGTTAGGGTATGCAGCAGGTAGAAAATAATGTTTTATTTAGATTTTTATCTTACCTTCTGTGTTTGCTTTCAATTTGGGGTTATGGGATTTTTATATATTTATCATTGTTTGAACCTGAATTTATACAAAAGTCAATTTTGTATTCTTTTGTTTTGACTTTTGGTTATTTTTGGAGTTGGAAAAATAGGTATAATAATCAATATTTTGTGAAGGCGATACTTGCTTTGTTGATGATAGGTGTTGCAATATATTTCTTCAGAAGCCTTTCTGAAAGTATTTATGATCCACGTATTCCTCTACTTGAACTACTTATTTCTTTGCTTTTAATACATAGTTTTGATTTACCAAGAAGAAGGGATATTTTATATTCTATAACTTCTACGTTGATTATAGTTATTGTATTGACGGTGGTTTCTTTCTCGAATTGGATAGTTTTGTTCATCATGATTTTTACTTTTTTGTTTTTGGTTACTCTTTTGGTTATGGATGGTGAGGCTGAGTTCAAAGATTTAAAATTGATATTCAGAATTGGTGCTAGTTTAGCAGTTTTTGTGTTTCTTTTGAGTACCTTTTTATTCGTTTTTTTACCTAAACCAAGTGGGGGTTATTTTTTCAGGTTTGTTTTTGCTCCTAAGGGAGATATAACAAATTTGGGACCTTCTGACTCCCCTGAGGTGGTCCAAAAAAAAGTTGAATCCATATTTTCACAAGCTCATACCTATAAGGGATTCAGAGGAGAGATTGATCTATCCAGTAGAGGGTTATTACCTCATGTTCTTGTAATGAAAGTTAAGTCTCCTTTTATGACTTACATTAAGGGTATGCATTTGATTTATTATGATGGCAAAAAGTGGTATAATCCAGCTGGTGATGATATAACTGTAACATCTGGTGATTATTCTTATTTTTCTTTACCAAATGAATTTGAATATTACAATTATAATGTTATTAACTCTTATTTTATGGTTGTTGAAGATTTACCTGATATACTTTATCATATTCCTGTTGCTAGTGAAGTTTTTTTCCCTGCCAATTTTCTCAGGATGAGAGATTATAATATATATGCTGAGTATCCTCTTGTTAAGGGGATAACTTATACTGCTGTTTCTAAAGTTCCATACTTTGATATGAATAAGTTAAAGGAGTTCTCATATGATGAGTATAAGAGATTTATTGGAAAGATAATTGAGAGAAATAATTTTTATTACAATTATCTTTCTTTACCAGAAATGCCAATAGAGGTAGAAAGGATATCTGTTGATTTAACTGAGAATGAATCTACATTTTGGGGCAAAGTTGAGAAGATTAAGGAATATCTTGAGAATAATTATACTTACGATCTGTTTATAGATGTTCCTAAAACTGATGCTGTATATGATTTCTTATTTATTCAGAAGAGAGGTTATTGTGAGCAATTCGCTAGCTCTTTGGCTGTTATGTTGAGAAAAGTAAATATTCCTGCAAGAGTGGTTTTGGGTTATGCACCTCAGAAAAAAGACCCTCTTACAGGTTTTATTGAGGTTTATTCTGATGATGCACATGCTTGGGTTGAGGTCTTGACACCTTTTGGTTGGTTACCTGTTGATCCAACACCTTATAATGTGGATGAACAAACACTTAAATATTTAGAAGATAAAAATAGAGGTTCCAATATTTATCGTATGTTTGGATTAGATGAAGAGTTTATTCAAAGATTATCAGTGTTATTTAATTTGACGCTTAGAATATCGGTTATGTTAATTTTCATATTTGTTGTTTATAATCTTTATTTTGTTTTGAGGAGAGTGTTTATTATAAGGTATTTAGAAAAGATTGATATTAGTAAAATTGACGATAGAGATCTTCTTAGAGTTTTCATGATATTTGTTGAATATTTCAAAATGAAGGGCAATGAGTTTCCCAAGGAATTTACTTTGAGAGAAATAAAAGGTCTTTCAATCAATGATCCATTATTTGAAAAGTTTAAGAGTTTTATTGATATTTATGAGAGGTACATTTATGGGCCAAAGTAATTATAAAGCTAACTATGTTTTTGGACACATAATTGAGGAAGTTTTTCCTGATGATCTGAATTACATTTTTTCGCTTGCCAGATCCAAAAGAAAAGAAATGTTAAAAAATAGTATTCATGATATTATAAAAGTGATAGACAGAGTCAGCAATTTTTGGTTAGATGAAAATAATAAATTTTATCCTTTGGTTTTCCAAAATTTGAATAATTTGGGTTTCAGTCAAGGAATGTTAAAATTAGCAATAAGAGAATTATCGAGAATTTTTACTTATGAAACTATAGTAAAAAGGATTGGTATTGAGTTGGGTTCTCTGGAGATTTTGGATGGTTGGAAAGGTGAAGATATAAAATTGAGAGCTTTTCCCGTAGGTGTTCTTACTCATATAACTGCTGGAAATGTTTTTGTTTCTTCTATTGATTCTCTTCTTTGTGGGGTTATCACAAAGAACATCAATATTGTAAAGACTTCTTCGAAGGTTGGTAATTTTTTTGGTATTTTATGGGTTGAATCTTTAAGAAAAATTGAAGAAGAGTTAGGGATGAAGGGTATTATTTCTGACAATATTGTGATTTTTACCTACAATTCTGATGACTTGATTAGTTATTTGAACAGATATTCTGATGGTTTGGTTGTTTGGGGTTCTTACGAAACTATTAAATTTTTTGGTTCAAATTTTGACCCTAAGAAAAAATTAATAATGTATGGTCCTAAGTATAGTATTTGTGTTTTGGATGATGTTTCTTTATCCGAAAGTATTGATAATGAAGATTTTTATAGATCTTTGGCTTGGGATATATGTTTGTGGGAGCAGCGTGCCTGTTCCTCTGTCCAAACAATATATGTTGTTGGAGATGTTGATTATGGTCTATTGGAAGTTTTTGCAAATAGACTCTCTGATAGCATAAAAAATTTTGAAATAGAACAAGGGGAACTGTCTTTTGATGAATACACAGAGATTTTTAAATATGAGGAGATCGCTTTAGCGAACAGTGTTTTAAAAAACGGAAAGTACTTTGAAAGAGTGTATTTGGATTATTCTTCTGAAGGTTTTTTTGTTGGTCCTCTCAACAGATTTGTTTGTATTAAAAGAGTCAATACTTTGCATGATCTAATTCATGTATTGTTACCTTATTCCGAAATTTTACAGAGCTGCAGCATTAAAGTAAAGGATATTGAATTGTACGTTAATGAATTGGCTGGTTGTGGAATAACGAGGTTTGTCGGTTTGGGAAACATAGGGTTTAACGAGATTTTTGTTCCTCACGAAGGGGAATATATTTTGAGAAAATTCTGTAAATTGATTTCGAGAGCATAGATTGTTCTGACTATATTTTTCAACATTGTTGTATCGTATCCTTATGTTTTTGTGAAGGGTTGTTATTATTTGGTATCGAATATATTATAGAATATATGGTAGAGGAAATAATTTTAAAATCTTTACCCCATAGGTATCCTTTTTTATTTGTTGATAAGGTTATTAGTATTACTGATGATGAGATAGTTGCTCAGAAGAATGTTAGTATGAATGAGTGGTTTTTTAGTGGTCATTTCCCTAATAAGCCGGTTTTTCCAGGAGTTATAATAATAGAGGCTGTTGCACAAGCGGCGGGTGTGCTTTTTCTGTCCTCTTTCCAAGAAAAAGATAAGTATTTGGCTTTACTTATAGGGGTCGAAAATTTTAAATTTAAAAAGATTATCAAACCGGGCGATATACTGACAATAAGGGTAAAAAAGATAAAAATAAGGAAAATGGGGGATAATTATTTTCCCACTGCTCAGTCATGGGTTTTTGTAGGTGATGAGCTTGTTGCAGAGGGAAATTTAAATTTTGCTCTCAAAAAAGAAGAAACGGTGGCCAAATGAAAGTATGTTGAAAGCCGGTGTTATTGGTGTTGGTTATATGGGTTTCCATCATGCCAGGATATACTCCACATTAAACAGTATGGTCAAATTACAGGGGGTTTTTGATATTGATCAACTCAAATCTGAATTGGTTGCAGAAAATTTAAATGTACGAAGCTATTCTGCAATGGATGACCTAGTAGATGATTGTGATATATTATCTATTGCTGCTCCTACTGATAAACACTATGAGATAGCCATTCACTGTATAAAAAAGGGAAAACATTTGCTAATAGAGAAGCCTGTTGCAGATAATCTTGAGAAAGCTGAGGAAATAAAGTATTATGCTCAAAAGTATGGTATTAACATAATGGTTGGTTTTACTGAAAGGTTCAATCCAGCAATAAGACAGTTGTCTAGTTATATAACCAATCCAATATTTATAGAGTGCAGAAGAATGGGTCCTTTGCCAAGTAGAAAGCCTTCAACTGGTGTTCTGCTCGATCTAATGATACATGATATAGATATAATTCTCAATTATCTAATGAAGGATAAGAAAATAAAAAGTATTAATTCTGTTGGTAATAGTGTCTATAGCTTTACAAGTAATGAAGATATAGCCGTTGGGAATATAACATTTGATGATGGTAGTGTTGCTGTTATGACAGCCAGTAGATGTTATCCTTCAAAAGAGCGAAAAATGAGAATAGTTCAACCTGATAATTCAATATATGTTGATCTTATTTTGCAGTATATGGAAATACATCATGTTCCTTCTAACATATATAAGAATACTGATATAGAATCTTTTGAAGTAAAGATAGAGATTCCGAATATAATAAGGTCTGAGTCTCTTAGAATGGAAATAATGGAATTTGTTAGTAGTGTTATTCAACGTAGAGAGCCTTTGGTTGGAATAGATGATGGAATAAGATCTCTTGATGTTGCTACCAGAATGTTAAAAAATATTCAAATAGCGAAAATATGAAGTATTATGTAGATCCCACATCTAAAGTAGATAGCAGCGTTATAATAGAAGATGGTGTCTTTATTGGTCCACACTGTGTTATTAAAAAAAATGTCAAAATAATGAGGAATTCATACATAACTTACTCTATTATTGGAGAAAATAATGTTATTTATCCAAATACCATAATAGGTACTGAGCCACAGGATAAAAACTTCAGAAATGAGCAAAGTTTTGTTAGAATTGGCAATAACAATATAATTAGGGAGCTGACATGTATTCACCGTGCAACAGGTGAAAATAAGGAAACTTTTATTGGAGATAACAATTTTATAATGTCTCAGGTTCATATTGGCCACAATTGCTACATTGGTAATAATACCGTGATATCAAGTTTGTCAGGTATAGCAGGATATACCTTTATTGATGATTTTGTGATTATTGGTGGAATGTCAGGAATACATCAAAAAGTAAGAATAGGAAAGTATACTATTGTTGGTGGACTTACCAAAATATATCAAGACATACCGCCTTTTATGATGGTTGATGGAAATCCTCCAAAGGTTATAGGAATAAATAGAGAAGGAATGAGAAGAAACAATTTTTCTTCTAAGCAGATTGATATTGCAAGGAAAATATATAAAATTATATATACTCAAAAGATGGGTCTAAAAAGCATAATAAGAAAGATAGAAGAATTGAAGAAAGAATATGATGATGAAGAATTGTTATTTATAATCGACAGTTTTCTAGCTTTTTTTAAATCTGATACTATTAGAGGCATAGAAATATAGAAGTTTTCTTAAGGGTGTAGGCGGGAATTAGCTACCTGTAATACTTTTTAAAGGGGTTATCCCTCAGTAGGACAATCTGGACATTCTTTGGCTATGTATCCATCATTTGGACAATCTGGGCATTCTTTGGAAATCACGTAACCATCATCTGGACAGCTGGGACAGTCTTTGGATATTAGACTTCCCATGAACAAGGTAGCTATTAACGCTAAAGTGCTAACCGTTATTATTAATTTTTTCACTTTTACACCTCCGGTTAGTTTTATTTCCCCTTCCTACACCCAACAATCATTAATTATATTCAATGACATAAATTTGATCCCTTTTGAGAGATTTTTTAGATACTTTTCTTTTTATATCTTATGTTGAATATGTTTTGGTGGGAATTTTTCCACTAACCAGATTTCTCATGAAAACTTTTATCATGTTTAGGACTTCTTGTTTTAGTTTTTCAAGTTCTTCTTTGCTTTTTGGGAAGAAGCTTCTGCCGATTTCTAATGTGTAAGAAAATCTACCTTCAAAGTGGTGATAGTCTGAGCTACTACCTGTTGTGGGGTAAAGGCCTATACTTTGAAGTACTCTGTATTTTCCTCCGGTTTCCTTATTCATTTCATATCCTATTTCTTTGTAGATTTGGTTCCAGTTTGATGGGTTTGATGTGTATCCCCAGGGAAATAGGATCATATTTCCGTAACTATGTATATCTATTACGGTGTTTATGTCATTTTCTTGTGCGTATTTTTGTAATGCTTGGATTTCCAATTCGCTTGCTCCATTTGGGCCTCTGTATACTTCTGAGTGTGGGTTGTCACTTGCTCCGTAGTCGTCCCAGGTGGAATCAGGTTTGTCATCTTTGGGCCTGTATAACTCTGGATTTTTTTCTGTATAATAATTCCTATTTAAATCAACTCCTATCCCTTTATCCAGTGTTCTTCTGTTTTTTCTCCACCAGGGATAATATTTAAGTGAATATTCGTATCCGTCTGGATTGACTATAGGAAAGATATGTAGCACTGTGTTATCTAGGAGATTTTTTATATCTTCGTTTTTGTCATATTCTTCTAGAAGTTTTTCTGCTATATTGAGAGCTGATTCTCCTGTTGCCCATTCTCTGGCATGATGTAGCCCTGTGATCATTAGACTTTTTCTGTTTTCGTTTTTTGAAGTTGATATTTTGAGTACGACTAGATCTCTACCTTCTGGTGTTTTTCCTATAATTTCTAATTTTACTTTATCAGGATACTTTTGTTCTAGTTCTTTCATTGATTCTATAATTTTTGTGTAATCTCTTATGAAATCTTTTCTTACTTGATCTGTCAGAGACTTTTTGAACTCATTTATTATATACTTCCCATTTAGAATGTTTGTTTTATTGTTTTTGGTTTTATATACTTTAACCTCATCGTTATTGATTAGGAAGTCTTGTATTTCTTGATTTGATATAAATTTGTCATTATTTTTATCTATTTCTTGTGCGAATTTGTGATTTTTTTGAGGGATTTTTATTATTTTACCGTTTATTTTTAATGAATAATCCATACCTTATTTTTCCTTTCCATTGCATTTTGTATAAAGATATATCTTAATATTTGTTATTGAAGTTATAAGAAGGTTAAAAATACGTAAACTTTTACTATATTTGGAGTATTATCTTTGCGATGGTGAAGTATATGATCAATCCTGTTGCATCTACGAATGTTGTGATGAATGGGGCTGACATCACCGCTGGGTCTATCTTTAATTTTTTAGCTATTATGGGTAATGTTGATCCAACGATTGTTGACCAAATAACTATCAGAATTTGTGAGATAACCACTACTGGTATTATTTTCCATTCTATTTTTAGTACTAAAATTCCCATGGTTAGAGTGTACAATATTGCTATTATTCCTATTTGTAATCCCAGTAGGATTGCCGTTTTTAATTCTTTTTTAAGAATGTATATAAAATCTTTTTCTGATAATTCGTTAAGTGCTAAGGACCTAAGGATTGTGACTGCTGATTGTGATCCTGAGTTACCACCAGTTCCAATCAGAAGAGGAATGAAAAATGAAAGTTGTACATATTTTTCTATTGTATCACTGAAGCCAGAGATGACATTACTTGTTATGGATGATGCTAAAAATAGAACTACGAGCCAGGTGGCCCTTTTGAGAGCCAATTGAAATGGCGTTATTTGAATATATGACTCTTCAAATGACTGAACTGCACCTGATTTCAGTATATCCTCAGTATATTCCTCAAATATGACTTCTATAATATCATCATGGGTTATAATACCTAATAATTTGTTGTTTTGGTCAACTACTGGTAATGATAATATGTTATAATCTCTGAGTATTTTTGCAGCTTCTTCTTTATCTTTGTTGGCATCAATTTTTATTAAGTTTTTTGACATTATTGATTTAACTTGGATATATGGTTTGGAAATGACCAATTCTTTTAATGATATAACTCCAACGAGTTTTTCTTCACTATCCACTATGTAAATGTAGTTAAGGAATTCGGGTAGGTCTTCAAGTTCGCTCTTTTTTCTTATGATTTCTAATGTTTCACCAACTGTGTAATAGGGATATATTTTGAGGAAGCTTTTGGTTGTTAGCCTGGCTGCTGTGTTCTCGGGATATTTCAGATATTCTTCTATTTCTGTGTATTCCTTGGGGTCGAGTTTTAAAATTATTTGTTTTTTAATTTCATCTGGTAATTGGTCTATCAGTTCTGCTGCCTCTTCTTCATCTAGTGATGTTATTATTTCTACTATATTTTGTATTCCGATTTCTTTGAGAATTTTCTCCACTATGCTATCATCAAGCTCTGTTAATATGAGTGAAATTTTTTCTATTGGTAGTTTTGTTAGAAAGGATTTTATAATTTCCCAGTCTTCTATGGAATTAATTGCTTTGGCTATTATGGGGATATTAATTTCATCAAAAAAATGGGGATCGCTTATGAAATCGTAATTGCCTGAATTGAATGAGTTTATTATTGATTCCTTGAGTTCCTCATGATTCATAAGTGTTCTGCATTTTAAATAATTTTTTTTGTATTTGGTTTTTTATTTTGTTTTTAAGAATATAAAATTTTATTACTCTGTGACACAGATTTTGAGTATTTATAATCAGTTTTCTGTTTTTTAAGTTAACTAATACTATTTGTGGTTTTGATTCTCTATTTATAAAGGATAGATCTTTATCTTTTGAGATATCTATTTGTAAGTTTGATAATTTAAGAACTTTTTTAAATATATTGGTGTATCTTTCGGAAACATACTTAAACATTACTAATTTATTATTTCTATTTTTTATTTTTTATTCCCCTTTGAGTTTTATCAAGAGGTAGGTTTTTTATAACTAAAGAAAATATACAGGGAGGTGTTGAGAATGATCAGGTTATCTGGCATACTATTTTTTTTATTGATTTGTATTAAGATTTGTTTGGGAGGGATTCCTGAACCTCCAAATTTAGGGATTCTAAAAAAAACTATCAGGAATTATATAGAATCTGGATCTTATGAGAAAGATATTGAGTTGGTTGTTAATAGAGCTATCCAATACGTTTATGATAGGTATGATGATGTTGTTAATCCTGCTGCTGTTTTCGATATTGATGAGACCACTTTATCAAATATTGAATATGAGTATAAGTATGATTTTGGTTTCAGTTATGATACTTGGATAGAATGGGTTAAACAATCGAGAGCAAAAGCGATTAAACCAACTCTTAAGCTCTATAGAATTTGTCAACGTTTTAAGGTGGAGACTTTTTTTATAACTGGTAGAAACCAACTTAATGAGAATCTATCGGAAGACCCCACTGTTATAAACCTTAAAAATGAAGGTTATTTTGGCTGGAAAAGAATATACTTTAAACCTATTGGATCAAAGATGACTACTGTTGAATATAAATCTAAATGTAGAAGGGAAATAGAAGAAAATGGATATAAAATAATAATAAATATCGGTGATCAGTGGTCTGATCTTGAAGGTGGATACAGCGAACAGATCTATAAACTACCTAATCCAATGTATTATATTCCATGATAATAAAGAAGCTTGTTTTAAAAAATTTTGGAAGTTATTTTAGAAGAACTGAGATAAATTTTCCATCTTCTGGTTTTTTCCTAATTTCTGGACCTACTGGTTCTGGGAAAACTACCATTCTCGAGGGGATATCTTTTGCCTTATTTGGAAAAGTTCCACGCTATGATGGTATGGGTAGAGGATTTGGACCAATCATATCCAAAAACGAAGATACAAAGAAGAGTAAATCAAAATTACTGGAAGTTGAGCTTGAGTTTATCCTCAACGAACAGTTATATCATCTAAAGAGAAGTGTGGAATTTTTACTGAAAGGTGATGAGGAAAGCTCCAAAAATTCAGAAGTAGAATTTAGAACTGACCAAAAGGTTTTGGCTGTTAAACCTAAAGAGTATGAGGAGATAATTTGTAAGCTTTTGGGAATGGAGAACATAGGTAGTGCTTATGATACTTTTACTAAGAGTATATTTTTGCCTCAAAATGCTTTTGATAGATTTCTTTATCTTAAACCTGCCGAAAGAAAAAACCTTGTGTTTGAACTTCTTAACTTAAATGTTTATGAAAAAGTTAAAGAAAAAATTAAAGATGAGTACAGCAAGTTGAAAACTTTAATTAATACACTTGAGCAGCAAAAAGAATTGAAACAAAGGAATATTCAGAAAGAAATGGAAAAAATAAGCTCTTTTGATAATGACCAAATAATGGAATTCAAAAGGAAAGTTGAGTACTCTAAAGAAAAAATTCTGATCTTAAGGAACATTCTCAAAAAGAGTATTTTGGATCTGATGAAAAGCACTCAAGAACTAATTCAGCAAATGGAAAACATGGAACTCAAAGACGTGGATTGGGTTAAATATGAGTCTGAAGTTAATGATTTCTGTAATACACTATCTGTTAACTATCAAAATTTCAAGTTAATCTACCAGAGGTATGCGAGTATTCAGAGGGAAAAACAGAAGTTACTTAATATCAGAAATGAAAACAAAGAGATTGTAAATTTGCATAACTATTTTTATATAAAAAGGATATTTTCTGATTATGATATTTCTGATATACGAAAAAGTGTTATTGAAATAATTAATGATTTGAAAGAGGTCCAGGAATTGGATATCAAGATATCACAAAGTAAGGAAAGAATAAGTAAGATTGAAGATGAATTGAAGAACATAGATTACTCTCTAGTAAAGCTAAGTGGAATATTGGAAAGTCAATATCAACAAGAAGAAAAATTTAGAACAGATTTGGAAGAATTGGAACAACAAGTACAGCAAAAAAAACAAAAGCTTGATATTAAACATAGTGTTTTAGAGCTTCAGAGAGTTATCCATGAAAATAAACTCGATAAATGTTTGGTTTGTTCTTCTCAGCTTACCCAAGAAAATAAATCCTTTATTCAAACTTCATTGGAAAAAGGAAAAAGTGGTTTAGCTCAGATTATTAGAGAAAAAGAAGCTAAAGTGGAAGAAATTAAAAAAAGCCTAAAAGAGATTAACTCTGAGATAATAAAAAACCAACGAAAATTTACTTCCCTTGGATCCGAAAAAGAACAGAAAGAATACCAAATTAATCAACTGAAGCAAGAAATACAAAACTATGAAGATAAGAAGAATAGAATAAACACCAATTTTCAAAAGAATACAGTCATAATTGATAAGCTCAAATTGATAATTAATCAAATATTCGGATTAAAAAGTATGGACTTATCTATACTTGAGAGATTGTCTGAGTATCTCAAAGATCTGGATCATATGACTTACTTGATCCAGAAAATTAGAGAATATGCTGATATAGATTTGGAGTTTAGGATGTTTTCAGAATATCAAACTCTATTGCAAGTAGGAGTGACAGAGTTTGAAACGCTGAGTTTGTCGGACCTAAACAAAAAAATGGAAAAAATAAAAAAAATTATAGAAAAGTTCAAGATGGACCAATATGACAAGATCCAACAGATTTTGTTCAGTGAAAATTTTGACAAAACTCATGAGTCAATAAATACTGATTTTATGCAATTATTTAATGTTTCTGTTATGCTGAATAAAAAATTGGACTCTGTTAAATCAATTAGAAACAAGAAAGAGAAGATTGATGATAATTTGAAAAGAATACATGAAAACTTGGAAGAGTTAATCCAAATTGAATTCCGAGAATTTGGAATATCTACATTGGAGAGAGAAATTGGTTTTAAGATTAATAATATAAAACGAATGAAACAAAATCTCTTGGAGAATTTACAAGATATAATTCAGGAGTACACTTCCCTACAAGAATTAGCTTCAAGATACTATAATGAATTGGAAAATAATTACGAAAATGTAAAAAGGTTATTGATTTCATTGGAGGTTATTAAAAATGGTGAGCAAGAGATAAAAGAAATAGATAATAAAATAGAATCTCTTCGTGAGGATTTCAGAATTCTTTCCTTGTTGAAGGATGATTTTGAGGGTTCTGGTAGAAAAAGGGATTTCTTGACTTTCGTTTTTAATGTTGTTTTTGAACTTATATCTCAAAAGGCAAATTCTATACTTAGTGAGATTACGGAGGGAAGATATGTTATTGGTTTCAAAGAAGATATAGAGATTTTTGATAATTGGTATGGTATGAAGAGGAATGTTAGGAGTTTATCGGGAGGCGAGAAATTTTTAGCATCCCTTTCTATTGCTATGGCTATTAGCGAACTTATGAGTACTTCTAAGTATAAAGTTAAGAGTATGTTTATTGATGAGGGTTTTGGAACACTTGATATGGACACTCTCAATGACGTTGTTGATTATCTTGAAAATTACTTTTATAATCATTCAGATAAGGTACTTGGTATAATAACTCATGTAGAGGAAATAAAGGATAGGTTTAACTATGTAATTAGAGTCACTAAAACTAAGAATGGTTCAGAAATACAGGTTATAAATAATATTTAGTTAATGTTATGTGCTTCCTAAGTAGTTTATTAATGTGGCTTCTTGTATTTTATTTTCTTCAATAGTGTTGAGGATTAATATTTCTTTTTCAGTAATAACCAGATTTCTTTTTGTTTTGTCTGTACTAAATAGTCCAAATCTTGAGCGTAAAGATAAGATTGACTTTTCTTGTTTTGGTATTATTCTATTTTTCTCGGTTATATTTCTACCCCGTGATAAGTATTCTATGTTATTTGAGCTGAAGGTTAAGAATCCGTTTGATGTGAGAAACACAATTTGACATTCATATAAATCGTTTATTGATTCTGCATTGAAGATGTTATCGTTTTCTTTTAGTGTTACTATTTTTACTCCTTTTGCACTCTTTGAGTATTCTGGAATTTCCTGGGTTTTAATTTTGAAGGCGAATCCCATTTCGGTTATACCCAATATTGTCTGATTTTCTTGAATTGGTATTATGTTTATTACTTCGTCATCTGGATCGAGTTTAATGTAGATGCTTATTCTTGATATGTCAGCTATTTCCTTAGTGTTTATTGATTTTACCATTCCTTTTTTGGTCACTATGACAACTTTTTGATATTTTTGGAGTTTTTTAGAAGTTGTTAAGAATATTACTTTTGTGTTGTCTTCAGATTTATAAAATTTAGGAATGAATATCGAACTGTCTATGAATTTGGAAAGATCAAAGATGGCATATTTGCCGTTTGATAGGAATACTATAATTTTTTGTTTGGAGTTCGTTTCTAAGATTGATGTTATGTAGTTGTAATTACTTATGTTTCCAAATATCTTTTCTAGTTTTGTATTTGATTTAAATGAATGTAAGTATCCATTGGATAATCCTAATACTATTAGGTCTTCTGTTGTTTGTGGTTTTTCTATTTTTATCTGTTTGAAGTTATCGGATTGTGCTATTTCAGTTTTTCTTTCTTTACCGTATTTATTTTTTATTTCTATTAGTTCCTGTTTTATTATTTCTTTTAGTTTGTTTTCATTATCTAGAGTTTCTGATAGTTCTGTTATTTTCTGTATTGTTTGGTTGTAGTCTTGCATGAGTTTATTGGTTTCCAGCTTGGTTAGTCTGTGGAGTTGTAGATTAAGGATATGTTCTGCTTGCTTATGGTTGATTTGTAGATGGGCCATTAGATTTAGGAGTGCTGTTTTGTAGTCCGGGCTGGTTCTTATTATTTGTATCAATTTATCTATATTTTGGGTTGCTTTTATGAGTGCTTTGAGTAGGAAGGCTTTTTGGGAATTTTTTTCTAGTAAATCTTTGGCTTTTCTTATATTTACCTCTTTTCTGTGATCTATATATTTTTTTATTAAATCGATTATTGAATATTGTTTAGGTATGTGTCCATCAACTGCTATAAATGAACAATAAAAAGTGGATCTGAATGAGGTGAAGTTTTTCAGGTAGTTTACTATGTTTTTTTCATTGTATGGTTGTTTTAGCTCCAAGAGTATTTTTATTTCTTTGTTGTTGCTTTGATCAATAACATCTATTACTTCTGGTATCTTTTTTTCTTTTATTGCTTCAGCTATTTCTTTTACCAATTTAGATTTGTTGATTGAGTAAGGAATCTCATATATTACTAAATATTCTTTTTTCTGTATGTTTTCTATTTTGTATTTTCCTTCGATTTTTAGTATACCCTTACCAGTTTGATATATTGATTTTACTATTTTAGAGGTGTATACTATTCCTCCTGTTGGAAAATCAGGTCCTTTTATTATTTCCATTATTTCTTTTATACTTGCTTGTGGTTTTTCTAATAATAGTATACAACTGTCCACTATTTCGTTGAGATTGTGTGGAGGGATATTTGTTACCATCCCGACAGCTATTCCAGTGGAACCATTTACTAGAAGATTTGGGAAAGCGGATGGCAATACTGTTGGTTCTGTGGTTGAATCATCAAAATTGGGTCTAAAATCCACAGTATTTAAGTCTATATCTTTTAACATCAGTGTTCCAATTTCTGTTAGACGTGCTTCGGTATATCTGTATGCTGCTGCTGGATCACCATCTATAGAACCGAAATTTCCCTGTCCCCATACCAATGGATATGTTAATGTGAAGTCCTGTGCCATTCTTACTAATGCTTCATATACAGAGCTATCTCCGTGTGGATGGTATTTACCTAAGACTTCTCCGACTATGCTTGCGCATTTTTTGAATGGCGAGTTGTGAAGAAGGTTCATTTCATACATTGCAAAGAGGATTCTTCGTTGAACTGGTTTTAAACCATCTCTTACGTCAGGCAGTGCCCTGGATAGTAAAACACTAAGTGAATAGTCAATATAACTATCTTTTATTTCGTCAACAAAATTTGTTTCTATTAGTTTGGTCATGCTTTCCACATTGATAGATCCCGGGTTTTATACACAATATTGGGGTCACTGTTTTTTGTCAAAATTAAAGATTTGCTTTTGTCAAATATTGCTCCTATTATTTTTTCGTTTAATATTGGACTATATTTTTCTTGCCAGTTTTTGAAATACATTGGTATAAAGTTGGTATGGATCTGTCCTTTTCTAAATGGGTCGGATTGAATTATATCCAGAAGAAGATTTTTATTGGTTTTCAATGGTAGAATTATTAGGTTTTTAAGTGCAAATATCATATTTTCTATTGCTTCTTGTCTGTTTTTCCCTTTGACTATTACTTTACATATAAGGGAATCATAAAACGGTGTAATTTCTGTTCCTTCTTCTATAAATGTGTCTACTCTGATGTTTTCGGGATAATCAAATACAAGAACTTTTCCTGATACTGGCATAAAATCGTTTTCGGGATCCTCTGCTGTTATTCTACATTCTATGGAATGTCCATCAAAATTGACTTTATTGGGGACTTTACCTCCAAAGGCGATGTTATACTGTAGTTCCACCAGATCTAGACCTGTTATCATTTCTGTTACTGGATGTTCTACCTGTAGTCTGGTGTTAACTTCGAGGAAGTAGAATTTGTCACCTTGCAGTATGAATTCTACTGTTCCGGCGTTGTAGTATCCTACCTTTTGTGCTATTCTTATTGCTGCTTGTGTTATTTGTTCTCTTAATTCTTCGTCTAGTGCTGGTGCTTCTTCTATTAATTTCTGATGTTTTCTTTGGATGGAACATTCTCTAACGTTTAAGTGTATTATGTTATTGTGATAATCTCCGAATATCTGTACTTCTATGTGACGAGGGTTTTCAAAAAACTTTTCTATATATATTGAGTCATCTTTGAATGCTGCTAATGCTTCTCTTTTTGCTGCCTCTATTGATTCGGCTAGTTGGTTTTTATTGTGAACCACTCTGATTCCTTTACCTCCGCCTCCTTTTGCTGCTTTTATCATTATGGGGAATCCTAACTCTTCTACGTAAGACTCTATTTCCTGATAGTTTTGAGTTGTTATTTCTTTCCCTGGAGGTATTGGAACGTTTGCTTCTTGTGCTATTTTTCTTG
>JANXBF010000060.1 GCA_025057615.1 Candidatus Calescibacterium sp.
ATTAATGATGATTTTTATTATGCTTATAAAAAAAGGCTCATTGAAGAAAAGGGTGATGATTTAAAATTGTTTATTCAGTCATTTTATGACTCGAGGAGATACATAAAGGATATGAATGAGGAGTTTTGGATTCTGTTGAATCAGCCTTTTGAGAAGGAGGTTAGAGTTTTTATTGAAGCTTATAAGAGGTATAATGTTGGAATCCTTTCAACTAAGCAGAAATATGCTATACTTTCAATATTACATTACTATGGTATTCTGATAGATCCCAATGTGGTATTTGCAAAAGAGAACGATTTTATTCATAAAGGTAAAAAAATAAAGGAGATAATAGATTTATGGGGTATAGAAGAAAAGGATTTACATTTTGTTGATGATTTAATAGAAAACTTATTAAAAATAAGAGATTACGCTAAGGGTGTTAACTTATATATGTCTTCATGGGGTTATAACAATTTTTTACACAGATCATTGGCTAAAAAAAATGGTATAAAAATTATTGATTCAATAGATTACTTAATAAGAAAAGGGGAGTAGTACTATGAATTATAGAAGGATGAAAATTAAGGAATTTTTGTACTTATTTGGTGTTGATGCTTTTATAACCAATTACAGGCCCAATTTTATGTATCTATCAGGGTTTACTGGTAGCACAGGTGTTCTCATTATCACGAAGGATAAAGATTATATAATTGTTGATGGTAGGTATATTTTGCGAGCTAAAAATGAAGTAGACAAGGATATAGAGATCATTGATACTTTGGATAAGTCGAGTATATTGAAAAAGTCTGCTGATTTGCTCGGCGACTTAAAAGTCAGAAAGTTGGGTATAGAACAGAATAATATGAAAGTTGGGGATTTTTTATATTTTTCTCAAAGCTTTGAAGTAAAGTGTTTTAATTATTTAGTGGAGAGTTTAAGAGCTGAAAAGGATGAAGAAGAAATAAAAAAGATAAAAAGAGCTTTAGAAATATCTGAGAAGGTGCTCAAAGAAGCTGAAGAAAAGTTGTATAATGGTATTGGGAAAATTACTGAGATTGAGTTAGCAAATTTTATAAAGAATAGGATAATAGAATTAGGAGGCAGTGGTGTAGCTTTTGAACCAATCGTTGCATTTGGCAAAAATACTGCCTTTCCTCATTATACTCCTTCTAATGTTGTTCTTCAAGAAGGTGACTTTGTTATAATAGATATGGGTGCAGTTGTAGATTACTATCATAGTGATATAACAAGGTCTTTTTGTGTTGGTAGAAATCCTGAATTTGAGAAGCTATATAATATAGTTTTGGAAGCTCAACAAGCTGCAATAGATTCAATAAAGTATGGTGTTCTTTCAGTTGAACCTTATAATGTGGCTGTCAATATTTTTGAAAAGTACGATTTGAAAGAACGGTTTACTCATGGTTTGGGACATGGAGTGGGATTAGAAATCCATGAGATTCCATCCTTAAGTTCAGGAGGATTTGGATTCTTGAAAGTTAACAATGTTATAACAGTCGAACCTGGTGTTTACATACCAGAGTTAGGTGGAATTAGAATAGAGGATATGGTTTTGATTGATAATAAAAGCAATACTGTTCTTACAAAATATAAAAAGTAGTAACTCTTTTACTGAAAAATTTTTATAGGTTTTAGTTAATAAGTTTACTAATTTTGTAATTTGTTACCTTATAAATAAATACTGGGAGGTGATTATAAAATGAAAAAAGTTTATATCTTATTATGATCGCTTTGATAATTGTTTCTATGGCTATGGCAGGTATAAAGAAGGGATCGATTAATGAAGATAAAAATATTACAACTGATGTTAGAAAGGACATAAATTTGGCTCCTAAAATATTGCCAGACTATTATTATGGGCACCACGAGACAGTCAATGGATGGTCTGAAGAGTTTAAGCAAGGAATGAGGAATAAGGCTATAGATTTACTAAATAACGCTTCTTATCCTGAACAGGAGATTCTCACTGCAATAGGATTTGCTGATGTAAGTTTTATCATAAATTATTCTCAACCTACAATAGATGGCTTTTACTTTCCTGGAAGAGAGTCTGTGGGTTATGTTAATGCTTCTAAAGACTTGACTGGAACATATTCTGCTTTTGTGGGTGAAGGAGATGTAGGGATAAATATTCAGGGAAATATATCTGGTGAGATAAAAGTTAAAGTTTGGGCAACTCATAATATATCTCCATTAGTATTGGATTTAGACGGGAACAGAAAAATAGATACTTTCAGCGGTAAGCATATTTCTTATCCTTTGTTAACTAAGAAAGAGCTTCAAGAGAAAACTTGGCAGGTTATGGATATAGATGGTGACAATGTTCTTGATTTGGTTGAGAAATTGGGTCCCAAAGATGGACTGTTATTTACAACTGCTAATCCTCAGAAAGTCGTTGAAAGAGGGTTTTTGAGTGGGCAGGAATTATTTGGACAGGCTAATGGTTACTCCAACGGATTCGAAAAACTCAAAGAAATGGATTTGAATAACGATAAAGTTATTAGTGGTGAAGAACTCAATAGTATATATGTATATCAGGATTTAAATAATAATGGTAAGATAGAAATGAATGAGATAAAGAGTGTTAAAGAATTGGGTATAACCAAAATTTACACCTCTTATAATTCTAATTTTATTGGTAGTTTTGAGAGAAATGGTAAACTTTACACTATGTGGGACTGGTATCCCAATGCTCTCAGCGTAAAATTTAGTAACATAAAGTAGTACTTATCTTTGTCCCCTTTGGTAATCAGAATTACCAAAGGGGCTTTTATTTTTAAATAACATTCAAAATCAGTATGAATAAGTAATCAGTATGAATAAGTATCATTCAAGGAGGTAGTAAAATGAAAAAAATTATACTTACCATATTTGTGTTATTAGGTGTAATTATTTCGGTTTATGCCACAGCTTATAAGGAATACGATATTTATAATATAGTCGATAATTCTGTGGATACTAAAAAATTCTACATTGGTGGGTTTAACAACTCTTCAACTACTCTGTTAGGTATGGCTCCTATAGTTAATATTGAATTAAAAAAACAGAGTAAAAATTATAAGCTTTATTTTATAAATTTTGTTAACAATAATATAAAAGTGATTGATATTCCCATGTACAGTATTCAGCAATATCTATTTGATAGGGAGGATAATAGGTTATTTTTAATTGGTAATAAACTAACTACCTTAGCTGTTGTTAATTTATCTGATTATTCTTACAAAGAGGTTTCCAGAGTTGAATATGGTAAGGATTCCTTTAGGTTTTTTGGGTTGATTTGGTTCGAAGATCAGAACATTTTTACTACAGGTTACTATATGGACAAGAAACAGAATGCAACAGATGATTTTATAGTAAAATTGGAACTTTCGGAACAAAAGGTTAATTTTATTAACACGGGTTTTAATATCAGTTCTTTTGAGAAAAAATTCAATCCAATAAACTTTGTGATTTTAAATAGAGAAAAAATAGCTTTTGTTGGGGCTGAAAAAAATAAGCAATACTTGGGTTTGGTTGATAAAAGTTTAAATATGAAAAAGATAGATGAGGGTGATACTTTTAGTGGTCTTAGTTTTTCAGATAATTTTGTATTATATGGTGTCAAGAAAAGTGGTAAAATTTACTATTCTCTTTTTGATTATAATTCAAATAAAATTTATTTACAAAATGAGATAGATTTCCCTCCATCATATAATTTTATTTCTAATAATTCTTCCTCTATTATTATTGGTGATTTCAAACCTAAATTAAACAGAATGGATATTTACGTTGGTAAGAAAGAGAATAATTATAATTTAGAAAAGGTTGTTAATAATGAGATGCTTGGGTATATAAAAATTTCAGATGATGGGAAATACTTTGTGTTTTGTCAGAAAAATGGTAAGATCAGAATATATAGGATTTAATTTTTTTATTCTTTATTTTTTTTCTTTTTTTATGAGTCTGCTTTTCAGATATTTGTCTTTTATTTTCTTTTTATCTTTTTGTATTTCTTGATTATTTTGTTGTTCTGTAGTAATTTCTGTTATGTCTTCTTGTTGATGTGCAAATATTTTCATAATATTTTGTGTTAGGGTTTCTACTTGTTGTGGTTTCTCTTCCGTTAGCAGCTGAATATCTTTTGATAGTATTTTTTCTTTTAGGATTGAGACTAAGGGTGCTGCTATAAATATGGAGGATAGTGCTCCACTGAATGTTCCAACTGAGAGAGCTATGGCGAAGCTTCTTAGTGTTTCTCCTCCTAAGAAAACTATTCCCCATAAGGTTAGTAGAAGTGTGAAAGTTGTGAATACTGACCTCACAAGTGTTTGTATTACGGAATTGTTTATTATTGTATCGAATTTATCTAGGGAAACTTTTTGATTTTGTTTAATTTCTATTTTCAAATTTTCTCTTATTCTATCGAATATTATTATTGTGTCCATTACTGAGTATCCTACAACTGTTAGTACTGCAGCTAAGAATATACTATTTATTTCAAATCCTGCAAATCCAGACATTCCAAGTATGACATATACACCCAGCATTACGGTAACGTCATGTATAAGTCCTATATCTGCTATGATTCCATACATAATGTTATTACCAAATCTTAAGGCTATATAGATTATTTGTGCTATTAAAGCAATGATTAATGCTATTAGGGCATTTATTAACGTTTCTTTCCCTATGGTGGCACTTATATTTTCTGATTTTCTGATTTCTGCTCCCAATTTTTGAAGTTCCTTGTTTATCTCATTTTTTTGAGTCTCTTCCATTGGTTTAGTTTTTATGACTATTGTTCTTTTGTTTTCTTGTTGTTCTTGTAGGATAACATCTTGTATTGTTGGATCAATATTATATTTTTTGTATAGATCTTTTATTTGCTGATCATTTATGTTTTTGGTTATTGTTATTTCAGTTAGTGTTCCTCCTATGAAATCTATTCCAAGCATATTTTTTATTTTACCTGATAAAATAGAGTATGCTATGATTACAAGAAAAATTAAGAAATATATTGAAATGAAAGCTAATATTTTGGGGGAATTTTTTATTATTTCTAGCTTTTCTTTTTGTGCTTTTATCGTTAAATAGGATAATAAAAATGTGAAAGTGACGAATAGAAAAAACAAAATGTAGTTAATCATAGTAAGTTATTTCTATAGTTATTGTATATTACCTTTT
>JANXBF010000061.1 GCA_025057615.1 Candidatus Calescibacterium sp.
AACAAAAAAACGAGGAGGAAGCTAGAGTGTATAGAAAAAAGATCTCGCAATTATCAATTGGAGAAAATCTTTTTTATTGAGGATGTATTGGCATATAAGGATGGGTTGGAAGGGTGTTGAGATGAGTGGGTAAGGGGAGTGGTTGAGAGAGGGCCAAGGAAGTAGTGAAGAGGATGTACTTCGGAGTAAGGAGAAGATATTAAGTGGGTGCAGGAATGAGATTGAGTTAGTGGAATTTAGAGTAATTTTATTGGGAATTGAGAAGTTTTTAATGGCCTTTAGAGATACAGAAAGCATTTTTAACTCAAATTTTTCAAAGGTCTTTTCTTGTTTAATTTTCTTTAGAGGGTAAAATAGAATTATGATTTTATCCGTTGATTTGATAAAAGCTTTAGAGGAGTTAGAACCCTCTTATAGAAAAATCTTTCTAAAGATTCTTGAGAAGATTGAGCAGGCTCTTGGCGAAAACATTAAAAGAGAGGATTTTATCAAACTAACTCAACTCGTAGAGGAAATAGCTCAAGCTCAAAAATCTCTCACCGAGAGGTTGAACATTATGTCTATTAAAGTGGAAGAATTAACTGAAGCTCAAAGAGAGACCGACAAAGCTCTGAAGGAATTAGCGGAAGCACAAAGAGAGATGGCTAAAGCTCTGAAGGAGTTATTTGAAGTGCAAAAGAAGTTAGAAGAAAGGCAAGCAAAAGTAGAAACGAATCTTGATAAATTAACTCGGGAGCACAAAAAAACCCGAGAAACCTTAGGAGGACTGACGAATTCTTTTGGTTACATGTTGGAAAACGAAGCTTATAAGCACTTACCTAAGTTGTTGGAAAGAGATTACAAGATTAAAGTTATTGATCAATTAGATAGAAACTTTATAGAGCTTACTCCTAATCACTATAAAGAGGTAAACATCTTTGGGAAAGCTTTAGCAAATGGTAAAGAAATTTATATAATAGGTGAGTGTAAAGTTCAATTAAGCAAAAGACATATTGACGAATTTGTTAGTAAAGTAAAGCGTATTAAAAAATTTTATCCCTGGAATATTTTTTTAGTTATGGTTACCCATATGTCAACCAATCCTCAAGTTTTTTCATATGCTAAAGAGAAAGAAATCGCAGTTTACAAAAGTAGTGCTTTTAGAGATTAGATGAAAGTGAGTTCTTTGCAAAACTTAGAGGATGTAGTTAGGAGTGAGGAGAAGCTATTTAAGTGGATGCAGGAATGAGATTGAGTTAGTGGAATTTAGAGTTTATAATAGAGATAGGAGGCAAACCTTGCCAGTTTGTCCATCTTGTGAAAGTAGCGTGCTTGAGGAAAAGTATATAGAGACTTACATTGCACCTTTTAACAATCAAGAGTATAAACTTTATCACTGTCCCAAGTGTGACCTTCAGTGGGAGCCCCTTAAAATTGTGCCAGAGTTTTATGAGCAGGAAGGAGAGGAGGATTATGTAATTTTTCATATGGGTATAAATTAGAATATAGGAAAAAATTATAAGATTTTGAATATATAACACTAAAGTCAAAAAGATTACTTGGCAATAGATGTGTAGATGAATTGTTACTTTAAAAAATGTAAAAGGCAGGTTAGAATATATAGATTTTTGATAAAAAAGATAGAATTGAATATTAGATATAAGAACCAAATATTTTTTAGAAAATTTTAAACATATTTCCTTATGAATAGTTTTTAGTATTTAGTATATATAATATTTTTATAATTTTTAAAAAGCAAGTTTTTTATTTTTTAAAAATTTATTTTATAATTGGTTAATTTAATTTATTTTAAAAATTAATGTAGAAAAATGGATACTAAAATCGTGAAAGTTGGTGTAATAGGAGTTGGTAACATAGGGTATCACCATGCACGAGTATATTCTTCAATGAATGATGTAAATTTAGTTTGTGTTTGTGACCAAGATGAAAAAAAAGGTAAAGAAGTAGCTTTTAAATTTAAATGTAAGTATTATAAAAATTATCTTAAAATGTTAGAATATGAAGATTTAGATGCTGTATCAATAGCAGTACCTACCAGTTTACATTATGAAATCGGTCTAGATGTTTTAAAAGCCAAAATCCATGTTTTAATGGAAAAACCTTTAGCATCTTCAACTGAAGAAGCATTAGAGCTTATAAAAATCGCTAAAGAAAATAATACTATTTTAGCTGTAGGTCATATTGAACGTTTTAACCCTGCTGTACAAGAACTTAAACAATATTTAAGTAATGGAAATTTAGGTGAAATTACTTCAATTGTTGCTAAACGAGTTGGAGTTTTACCTCCCCAGATAAAAGATACTAATGTTATAATTGATTTAGCTATACATGATATTGATATAATTTGTGATCTGCTTGGCAAATTACCAACAGAAATATATGCTAGTGGAGGATGTGCTTTATTATCTGATCGTCTTGATTTTGCTGATATATTTTTAAAGTTTGGCGATATCGGCTGTTTTATTCAAGTCAATTGGTTAACACCTGTAAAAATTCGCCATTTGTCTGTGACTGGCACTAAGGGATATATAGAACTAAATTATATTACACAACAAGTACAACTTTATCAAAGTGACCTTCGAATTGATTATAATGACTTTGGAGATTTTATTATAAGTTTTGCTAACCCAAGAATTACTACTGTCCCAATAATTCCAAGAGAACCTTTACAAGTTGAGTTAGAATCTTTTATAAAAGCTGTTAAAGGAGAGAGTTGTGAAATAGTTAGTGGAGAAGAAGGGTTAAGAGCGTTAAAGATAGCAGAACTTACTATAAAACAATTAAAAATGAATAGGTAATATGAAAAATAGGCCAATTATTATTAAACCATTATGTATTGAAGAACTTATTGAAAAAGATTTATTAGTAATCGGTGAAAATGTCAGAATAGAAGATAATGTAGTTCTTTGTCATCCTACTCGTGATGGAGAAATTAAACCAGTATATATTGGGGATCATAGTTATATTCGAAGTCACACAGTTATTTATAGTGGTGTTAAAATAGGCAAATATTGTCAAACTGGACATTTTACTTTTATTCGTGAAAATACTATTGTAGGAGATTATTCTATTATAGGAACAAGTGTAATTTGTGAAATGAATACACAAATTGGCAAGTATGTATTAATTGAAACACAAAGTTATATAACTGGATATACAATAATTGAAGATTATGTGTTTATTGGTCCATGTGTAATTACTACTAATGATTATCGCATGTTTCACAATAGACCATGGTTAAGAGTAGAACTAAGAGGACCAATTTTTAAAAAAGGATGTCGAATAGGTGCTGGTGCACTTATATTACCAGGTATAACTATTGGTGAAGAAGCTATTGTTGCTGCAGGGTCTGTAGTAACTAAAGATGTACCACCAGGAACTATGGTGATGGGGTTTCCTGCAAATATAAAAAGAAAAGTTCCAAGTATAGAATTTGTTAGAAATAATAAACCTTTAAAATAAAATGACTATAAACAATAAACCTTTAGTAAGTATTATAATCATCAATTATAATTATGGTCAATACGTTGGTCAAGCAATTAAAAGTGCACTTTTGCAAACTTATCATCCGTTAGAAATTATTGTAGTAGATGATGGTTCTACTGATAATAGTATAGAAGTAATAAAACAATATCCTGTTAATTTGATTAGACAAGAAAATAAAGGTATTTCAAGTGCTGTAGATACAGGAGTGCGTGCTTGCAAAGGTATTTACTATGTTATCTTAAGTGCAGATGATTTATTACACCCATTATATGTAGAAAGAACAGTCGAGATACTAGAAAGCAATCCAGAAATAAGCTTTGTATATACACAAGTTGTAATTTTTGGAGCTCAATCTGGTCTATTTTTGTCTCATCCTTATAATGTTAAAGCACTTTTGAAAAGTAATTATATTACTGGAACTGCTTTAATTAGACGAAAAGTTTATGAAGCAGTTGGAGGTTATGACCCTGAACTACCTTACGCAGAAGATTGGGATCATTGGCTTACTTTAGCTGAAAAAGGATATTATGGTATTTTATTGCCAGAACCACTTTTTTATTGGCGTAGGCACTTTCAAGGTAGTCGAAATACTCAATCTCGAAAAACAATTAAACTAACATTAAAAAAAATTCGCCAAAAACATAGACTTCTTTATTTAAAACACTTCCCTTTCTTCCCTTTTGATTTTTTCTTTATCAACTTTTTTGAGCGAGTTTTTATTAAATATTTTCGTATGGTTGATTCAATTTTGTTTTCATTGATAGGAGATAATATCGTTAGTAATAGACTTAGCTTACTGTTTGGCAAAATAATAGGACGGAGAGGTTTCTTTTGCAAAGCTCTTCCAACTCATTTACAAAAAACTCTTAAGAACTTTATCGAAGATGTTAATAAATAGAGTTACAAGAAACATAAAAACCATAATCCTCGCAGGCGGTTCAGGAACGAGGTTATACCCCGTTACTCAGGTAGTTAACAAGCATCTTTTACCTATCTATAACAAACCGATGATATACTATCCCTTAAGCATTTCAATGCTACTGAAAATTAGGGAAACCTATCTTATAGTTAATCCAGAAGAAAAACAGCTCTTTGAAAAACTCTTAGGAGATGGCTCTCATCTGGGAATCAAGATAAACTATGTCATACAGGAAAAGCCAAGAGGTCTTGCAGAAGGGCTTATTTTGTGTGAAAAATATGTGCATAACAGTCCTGTTTTATATCTTCTGGGAGATAATATTCTATACGGCCACAGCTTAATAGACCTTCTTCGTGAAGCACAGGAAGATGTGTTGCGAAATGGTGGAGCCTATGTGTTTGGATACTTTGTACATGATCCTCACAGATTTGGTATAGTTGAGTTTGATGAAAAAGGAAATGTAGTCTCAATTGAAGAAAAGCCAAAAAAACCAAAATCTCACTATGCGGTTATTGGAGTTTACTTTTTTGATGAGATGGCGTGTAAAATAGCAAGGGAGGTTAAACCCTCCGAGAGAGGGGAGCTTGAGATAACTTCTGTTCTTGAAGGTTATTTAGGAATGAAGAAACTTAAAGTTAAACTACTTGGCAGAGGTTTTGCTTGGTTTGATGCTGGAACTCATGAAAGTTTTCTTGAAGCAGGGCAATTCGTGGCAACTATTGAAAAAAGAACTGGTCTTATGATTGGTTCTATTG
>JANXBF010000062.1 GCA_025057615.1 Candidatus Calescibacterium sp.
ATTGTTGGGTATACAGCTATTATTTTATCGTTTTCTATTACTATGTAATATTTACTTTTGCAATCCAATAATTCTTCTAAAAATAATTTGTATTTTATTGAATAGTAGAGCATGGAATAATCAATTTTTTCTAAGAAATTTTCATATTTTTGGTAAATTGATGGTTCTAAAATGTTAACTTCCATATATTCTCAGTGTTTCTTCTATTATTATTTTTATTTCTTTTTTTGTAAGTGAAGGATAAATTGGTATTGATATTGTTTTTTTAAATATGTTTTCTACATTTTTTAATTCTGTTGATTTTTCATATTTTTTGTGTAATAGTGTATCAACTCCTTTTCTATAACAGACTCTTTTGGATGATAAGAATTTTTCTTGATCTTTAACAATTATAGGAAATCTGAAGTATATTGATTCATATTTTTTTATTTCTTTTGTCATGCTTGTTTCTAGTTTTTCCAGATAAATATTGGCTATCTCTTCCCTTTTTTCTAAGAAGAAGGGGAGTTTTTTTATTTGTGATATACCTAAGCTGCAGTTCAGGTCTGGCATTCCAGGATCAATTTTATTTTCTATTATTTTGGAAAATAGTTCTTTGTTATTTGTAGCTATAGCTCCACCTTCTCCAGTAGTTAGTAGCTTTGTCGCATTAAATGAATAAAATGATATATCAAAGATGTTAGATATTTTTCTATCTTTTTCTTTATTTGGTATAAAATGAGCACAATCTTCTATTAAAATTTTTCCTATTGACTTTATCTTTAGTATTTCTTCTATCGAGTATTGTATGCCAAATGTGTGGTTTATTAATATAGCTTTTGTATTGTAAGAGAGTTTTTTTTCTATTTGTTTATATGAAGTTATCCAAGGATAGTTTTCATCGTTATCATAAAAAACAGGTTTTGCTTTCGATTTTTTTACAGCTTTATATACTGATTCACATATGTATGCTGGTATTAATATTTCATCATCTTGTTTTATTTCTAAGGCTAGTAAAATTTCATAGAATGCTGTTGTTCCTGATGAATATAGTTCTACATATTCTTTGTGTAAGTACTTACTTAGCAAATTTTTAAATTCCTGTGACTTTCCGTTGTTAGCTATATTCTTGCTCAGTATGGTTTGTCTTACACTTTCTATATCTTTTTTATCCAGATATGGTTTAGAATGAGGAATTGGGTACATATTTATCTATATTATTCTTTAAAACAAATTTAGTATCCTTTTAATAAAGGATTTTTAAAGGAAACATAAAATTCTATAAACTGTGATCTATTTATGATAAAAACTACCACTGACTATCTTAAGGACAGTAGGGTGCTAGTTATCGGGGGAGCTGGGTTTATTGGTAGTTTTGTTGTTGAAGAGCTTCTGAAAGAAAATGTTAAAGAAGTAATAATTTATGATAACTTTACTCGTGGGAAAATCGATAATATCAAGAAATATTTGGATGATAAAAGGTGTTATGTTTTTCCATATGGTGGGGATATAAGAGACATAGATATTCTTGATAGAGCTTTTGAGGGTATAGACTTTGTGTTTCATTTGGCTGCTATGTGGTTACTCCACTGTATGGATTTTCCCAGAACAGCTTTTGAGGTTAATATTTATGGAACATTTAATGTTTTAGAAATGTGTGTTAAACACAAAGTAAAAAAATTAATTTTTAGTTCATCAGCTTCTGTCTATGGAGATGCCGTTGAGATACCTATGACTGAAACTCATCCTTTTAACAATAAGAATTTTTATGGTGCTACTAAAATTTCTGGAGAAGCTATGCTTACAGCTTTTCATCATAGGTATGGTTTGAATGCTATTGGTTTGAGATATATGAACATATACGGTCCTCGACAAGATGAGAAAGGAGCTTACAGTGGAGTCATTCCCACTGTTTTAAAAAGAATAGATCATAATGAGTCAATAGTTATTAATGGTGATGGTTCTCAAGCTTATGATTTTGTTTATGTTAAAGACGCTGCTTATGCAAACATATGTGCTTTGAAATCTGATGTTAATTTTGGATTTTATAATGTAGCTACTGGTGTTCAAACGAGTATAAGACAACTTGTTGATACTATCCTTGATTTGACAGGAGCTAAAATAGATGTTATATATAAACCATATGATGTTGGTGATGAGAGACAGTTTGTGAAGAATCGCATAGGTTGTCCTTTGAGAGCTGAAAAGGATTTGGGTTTCAAATACAGATATACTTTGCGAGATGGGCTTAAAGAGTATATAGAATGGAGAAAGAAGTGAGTTTATGGTTGTTAAGAAGATTCCTATTACTTTGCCATTTATTGATCAGAGTGAGGTTGATGCTGTTTCAGAAGTTATACGTAGTGGATGGCTCGTTCAGGGACCTAAAACTAAGCAATTTGAGGATTTATTTAGAGAATTTACAGGTTCTAAGTATGCTGTTGCAGTAAGTAGTTGTACTACTGGTCTTCATTTATGTTTAGAAGCTTTGTCTATTGTAAATACAAAAGTTATAGTTCCTGCTTTTACCTTTGTTGCTACTGCAAATGTTGTGGAGTATACCAATTCTCAGGTTGTTTTCTGTGACATAGATCTTAACACATTTAATATAGAAGTAAATGAGCTTAGAAATATTCTAGAGAAAGATAAAAGTATTAAAGCGGTGATTCCCGTTAATCTCTTTGGTTTGTGTGCTGATTTACCTGAAATAGTAAAGATAGCAAAGGATTATGGAATTAAAGTTATAGAAGATTGTGCCTGTAGTTTTGGAGGGTATATTAATGATATTCATTCTGGTAATTTTGGTGATTGTGGATGTTTTTCTTTTCATCCTCGCAAAGCTATTACTACTGGTGAAGGAGGAATGATAGTTACGAATGATCGTGAAATTTATGAAATTCTTATAAGGTTGAGAAACCACGGTGCAGAAGTCTCAGATTATCATAGACATAATAATCAGTATTCTTTTCTCCTTCCAGAGTATAATATTAGGGGATATAACTATAGGATGACTGATATTCAGGCTTCTATTGGGATATCACAGTTAAAAAAAGCGGACTATATTCTCAAATCTAGGAGCCAAATAGTCGAAAGATATGTCAATTTTTTTAGAAATAACTTTCATAAAGGAAGGTCGCTGGATAGTTATTTCAGGTTACCCTTGGTTCCTTCAGGTTATAGACATGGGTATCAGAGTTTTGTTGTTTTGTTCTGTATGGATGAATCTCTGTTTTCTAGTGATATTGATATTGATGCCAAGCTGGAGATTATTAGCAGATGGAATGTTAAGAGAAATGAAATAATGTATGAACTTGAGAAGTTGGGTGTATCGACAAGACAAGGAACACATTCTGTTCATACCCTTGGATACTATAAGAGAAAATACGGTTTGAGACCACAGGATTTTGTTAATTCCTATATTGCTGATAGACTGTCCATATCTCTGCCTTTGTTTCCTCAGATGACGGATGACGAATTTTTATTCATTTGTGATAGTCTATTAAAAGTTATCAAGGTTATAGTATAATTTAGAAATAATGTGTGGTATTTCCGGTGTTGTTAGTCTAGAAAAAAAATTTATTAATGTTGATATATCTAAGTCAATGGTTGATATTCTGGAGCACAGGGGGCCAGATGACAGTGGGTATTTATTTTTTCATACTGGAGCGAGACATAATCCAAATATTTCCTTCTATTTGAATTTAACTGATGAAAAGTTTAAACATGTTAATCAAACTTTGAATACTGTAAACGCTTTAGAAGTTCAAAAAGAGCTTCATGAACATGATTATGATTTGTTTTTGGGTTTTAGGAGATTGGCTATACTTGATTTGTCTTCTGCAGGACATCAACCTTTTAGTGATCTTTCTAAGAACATTTGGTTAGTATTCAATGGGGAGATATATAATTATATTGATTTAAGGAGCGAGTTGAGGAACTTTGGACATAGGTTTAAAAGCAATTGTGATACTGAGGTTATAGTATACTCATTTGTAGAATGGGGTATAGAATGCGTTAAAAAATTTAATGGAATGTTTTCTTTTGCTTTGTATGATAATTTTAAAAAGAAGTTATATCTTGTTAGGGATAGGTGCGGTATAAAGCCAATGTACTGGTCTATTGATGAAGATTATAATTTTACATTTGCAAGTGAAGTGAAGTCAATTCTGGTTTATAGGGGTTGGAATTTCAAATTGGATAATTCATCTTTATTGGAGTATTTAACTTTTCAAAATTTTTTATCAAATAAGACATTGTATAAAGATATTTTCATTTTGGAGCCTGGTAAGTATATTGAAATTGATTTACTGAAGAGAAATTTTTATATTCGAGATTATTGGGATTTTGATTTCATTTCTCTAATTGATTTTTCTTTGAATAAGAACGCAGCAATTGATGAATTGAGTGTTATTATGGAATCTGCTGTTAAGAGGCAAATGGTTTCTGATGTTGAAGTGGGTAGTTATTTGAGTGGAGGTATTGATACTGGTATATTGGTAG
>JANXBF010000063.1 GCA_025057615.1 Candidatus Calescibacterium sp.
TCAAAGAAACTAATCACAAAAATAATCACTAAAGTATTTATTTGTCAAAAATTCTATTTTGCTAAGATTTCTATTTCCTCAATTATCTTCAAGTGGGGATATTTCATATTGTGTCTATGAATTATTTTTTTTATTTGATCAGAAAAATTAACACTTTCAAAAACAGAACCTTCTTTTATAATTATATCTGTATTGTAATCCTGAATTAATAAAAAGCTGTCTAATGTTTTTACAAGTATTTCACCATCATGAAACACCTTAACTACTTGGCCAGGTACAGAATAATCTTCTATATCCAAATTAAAGGGTATTGCTTTCCAAATTTTTATGATATTATTATTAAAAACGGTAAATGCTCCTGGATAAGGTTTAGTAAGAGCTCTAATAAAGTTATATATTTCCATAGAACTTCTGTTCCAGTCTATTTGACCATCAGAAGGTAACCTCTGAGGCAAATACCTTGGTTCTCCAAACTGTTCTTGATAACAAAGGTTATTATTTTCTAATTTTTTAAACATTGCCAAGATCATTTCAGCTGACAATATAGAAACTTTGTAATAAGAAGTTTTTATATCATCAAAAATGGACAGTTCATACTCTCTTGTTTCAACAATAGGTCCTTCATCAATACCTTCGGTTATGTTAAACAATGATAGAGAAAAAGTTTTTTCCCCTAAAATAATAGCCCAATTCTGAGGTGACCTTCCTCTTCCACGAACTATTCCTTTAGAACTTCCATGAATACCAAAGACACCGATCCTACAATGTTTTATTAACCAATTAGGTATTAGTCTCTGCCAACCAAGAACCAGCAAAACATCAATTTCTAACTCTAACAGTTTTTTCTTGTCATCTTCAGTCCTAAGATTGTAATCTTTAATTTCTATAAAATTAATAGATTTTTGTTTACAATAATCAGCCATATAAATATATCCAGAAATCTGATCACTCTCTTCCCTCTTAGATAAACCAATAACTCCATCTATTTGGATTTTACCCCACAAACAGTTGATTATATCAATCGTAACTATATGAGTACCTAAAACATATGTTTTCATTTCTATCAAAACCTATATGAATTATTTGCAGAGTGATTCAAATAGATCATTAACTTCTTTTGCATACTTCCTACTAGCTTTAAAATATTCATGAATTATACTTATTTTCCTTCGTAAGATTTTTGAGAAAATTTGATTATAGTTGGTATATCCCTCTTCAGTGAAATGAAAAGGATGTAATAATACCTGAACTACGTGAATTTCAGATTTTTTAATAAACTCATATATATTTTTCCCTCTAAAATCCATAGAAGAATCAGATATATATTTATCATCACCAAATATTAGAGGATCGTAGGCATTCTTATATCCATCAAAAAGAGGAAAAGAATTATAAACAGAAGGATTATGCAGAGATATACTCTCCACTTTTTCATCTATAAGAAATGATAAAATTTGAGCTTCCTTATCAACATAATTTTTTAACTCATCAAAACTATTGTATGAATACACTGTTGGATCAAAATGTAGACCAATCTCATGTCCCATTTCCTTTATTTTTTGAACATAATTCCTATTAATGTAAGAGAATAAATTATAAGTATAACAAGTAACAAGAAAAAAGTAAGAAGCCCTAATACCCAACTCATGTTCAATTAAAGCCAATTTATAAGCTGCTTCCACATCAAAATCTATGTCATGCCTAAGAATAACAGCTTTCTCCCCGTCAAAATCTTTTAAACGAATGATTTTAAAGTTCTTAGCGTATTGTAAGAATTCTTTATATCCACTATATGAAAAAAATTTTTCTGAAATTACCATACTTAATAATATTTATATCATTTAAATAAATATCCTCTTAAATAATAGTTATTTTCATATAGAGAAAGACTTTACAGTCATTTAAAATACAAAAAATTGAAAGGAAAACATAATTCACTGAAGAAACTTAAGTATATAAACAAAAATCATAATAAAAATAATGAAGATCTTTATAGGAACAGAAGAAATAGCAGGATATTACATAACATTACATAGAGCTTTTAATGAACTGGGAATAAAAAGTGATTATTACTGCCTTTACCACATATTTGAATATTCATCAATACATGATTACAATACAATATTAGGAAAACTTCTATATTTGATCAGCAAATATAGATATCTCTCAACAAAAAACAAAAAAAGAATATTTAAAATACTCAGTATAAAAAGATTTTCGTGGTTCTTTTTTAATTCACTTTTAATAATTATAAGATTTATACTACTTATTTCATCAATTTTCAAATATAATACTTTTATTTTTACTTTTGGAGAGTCCATACTACCAATGAATATGGACCTACCAATTTTAAAACTTTTTAAGAAAAAGATAATTTTTAATATATTTCACGGTAGCGAAGCAAGACCAATTTACATTGACTTATATGGCTTAGATTTAAAACAAAAAGAAAAAACCCTGGAAACAATATACAAACAATCAAAAACAAAAAAAAGGAAAATCCAAATTATAGAAAAATATTCAGATTACATTGTTTGTTCATTCTTTATTTCTCACTTTCTATCTAAAAAATATGAATTCCTATACATAGGATATATACATCCATTAATAGAGGAAACAAATAATGAAACAAAAAATAATAACGAAGAAAAAATAGTTATCCTCCATGCACCATCAAAACCTATTCATAAAGGAACAGAAAAAATAAGAGAAGCTATAAAGAAAATAAAGGACAAATATAGTAAAATTGAATATATAGAAATAATAAATAAGCCACACAGAGAAGTTCTTAAAGCAATAAAACAATGTGACTTTATAATTGATCAACTATACAGCGACATGCCATTAGTAGGACTAGGTGTTGAAGGAGCTCTATATGCAAAACCCACAATAATAGGAGGATATATATGGGAAAATTTCCAGAAAATACATGAAAACAAAATAATTCCACCTTCATTCATTTGCAATCCAGAAGATATAGAGCAATCAATAGAATTTATGATAAATAACCAAGAATTCAGAATATCATTAGGAAAGAAAGCTAAAGAGTTCGTAATTACAAATTGGTCACCTAAAACAATAGCAAACAAATTTTTAAAGATTATTAACAACGATTTCCCTCAAGAATGGTACAAAGAACCAATAAAAGATTACGCACATTTTGCAGCAATTGATGAAAAAACAGGTAAAGAATTCTTAAAAGCTTATATAGAAAAATATGGACCAGAAGCATTATTCTTGGATAACAAACCACTCTTAAAAAAAGCTTTCTTAAAATTAATAGAAAATTAAAATTACTACAATCCCAGTAAATACACTAATAAAAATAAAAAAACAATGAATGATAAAAATTTCAGAATATTCATAGGAACAAGAGAAATAGCAGATTACTATCATAGACTATATAAAGAACTAAAAAAACAAGGATTTAAAGTGGGATATTATTGTTACTACATACCAACAGAAACATCTTCACTACAGGACTACGAAAATGTTCTGTCTAAATTAACATACATACTAACAAAAATGAGATATAAAATAATACATAAAGGGCACAAAAAAAATCAAATTCTTGATAAAATTTATCTATTTTTTATTAATTTATCAATAGAAATTGTAAGCTTTTTTATATTAATTTACTCTCTATTCAAATATGACGTTTTTATATTTAGTTTTGCAAGTTCCATAATCCCCTATCCATACTTAGTGGATTTACCAATACTAAAATTTTTTAAAAAAAAAGTCATATCATGTATATTTCATGGCAGTGAAGCAAGGCCACGATATATCAGTATGTATGGTATAAACAGAGAAAACCCAACAACTAAAGATTTTAAAGAAGTATACAAAACAGTAAAAATACAAAAACAAAAATTAAAAACTATTGAAAAATACTCAGACATAGTCATAGGAAGCTATTTAACCTCACATTTTCTAAAAAAAAAGTTTGTGGATTATCTCCACATTGGTTACATATCCCCAGAACCCAAAGAAAACATAAAAGAAAATACAAGTATTCAAAACACATCCGATAAAATATCTATCTTACATGCTCCATCAAAACCTGAATTAAAAGGAACAATAAAAATCAGAGAAGCTATTGAAAAATTAAAACAAAAGTATACAAATATAGAATATATTGAAATAACAGGAAAACCCAATAGAGAGGTAACAAAAGCTATAAAAGAATGTAGTTTCGTTGTCGATCAATTATACAGTGACACTCCTCTTGCAGGATTAGGAACAGAAGCAGCAATATTTTGCAAACCT
>JANXBF010000064.1 GCA_025057615.1 Candidatus Calescibacterium sp.
TATACTGATTAATTACATATTCAGATAACTCATTGTAAAGTATTTTTTCTTTGTCAGATAGCCTAAATTCTATGGTTTTTGGCATTCTCTTGGTAAAAAGAGGTTTACCATCAAAATCAACCATATCCTCTTTTAATCTTCTAAGAAAAATAGTATTTTCTTTATTTTGTATTGATTCTATAAGAATATCAGGTAGAGAAAAAAGACCTGGATTAAGCAGATCCAACAATAGTCTGAAATTCTCTGGATCTCCCTTATGAGGAGTAGCAGTAATAAACAACAAATGATAAGTATTTTTGGAAATGACTTCACCAAGTTTATACCTTTCAGTTTTTTGAAATTTATTATAAAAATATGCTGCCATCTTGTATGCTTCATCAACTATTACCAAATCCCAATCAACCAAATCTAAAGTTGAGATAATTTCTTTTTGTTTAGCGAAATCCATAGAGGTAATAACTTGGTTTTCTCTTTTCCAAGGATTAATACCAGAATATTGATTAAAGTAGTTTCTGTCAATAATGACAAACTCTTCCTGGAATTTTTCTTGCATCTCTCTCTGCCACTGATATTTTAGATGGCCAGGTGTAACTATAAGTATTCTCTGAATCTTTGAACGTATTTTTAGTTCTTTTAATACCATTCCTGCCATTATTGTTTTACCTGCACCCGGATCATCTGCCAAAAGAAATCTTACTTTCGGAAATCTGAGTATATAATCATATACAGCTTCTATTTGAAAAGGTAATGGATCTATCTTGGAAACATTCATAGCTAAATAAGGATCATATATAGAAGCATATTTTAATCTGAGAGCTTCATAAGCTAAAAAAGCTTCCAAAGGATCAGAATCAAAATCAACTATATTTCTTACGATTTCAAAATCATTTATATCTTCCTTTTTTATATATCTTTCTATATTTTCTCTTGAATAGATTTTTGTGGCTCTCAAGTAAAAATAATCTTCTAGCTCCTTTATTTCATCAACTTTTATAAACTCATTATAAGATGGATGTTTCAATATATCTCCAACCTTTATTTTCATTGGTTCTTTATTATTTTAATTCTTCTATTTCTGGCTTTATTTTTAATTGCTCAAACGTTTCTCTTATGTTATTATATTTTTCTACTGATATTTGTGTGTTATCTATTTTCAATTCTATTATGATATTGAAATCAGAAGTATCCTTAAAAATGTTAATTAAAGAAGTTAAAACACTTCTAATTTTATCAATAGTTACTCCAAATCTCAAATGAACTGACCTATAGTAGTTTGAAAATTCTTCATCTTCTGTCTGTTGCTCATGTCTAATATCATTCCTTTTTTTAATAGATATTAATTTATCTTCTGTTTTTTGAGTTTCTATTTCTTTATCTATAGTCTTATAACGTTCATTCTTAGTTTGTTGACATATATGGCTGTTTATTATAACGAGATTGCCTTTTTTGATACTGTCAATACTTATATTAGTTTTGTAGAAATGGCAGATGGGTTGATCATTTTCCAGAGCTCCAAGCCCAAATGATCCCCTTTCAACCCCCTGCTTTATGGATTCAAAAATAGCTTCTTGGTTGATTATCCTCACTTCACCCGGCACAACATAGAACGAATCCACAAGCTTTTGAACTTCAACATAATCTCTCTCTCCTAAATATTTTTTCTCTATAACAAGATTACTTATACTTTCCTGTATTATTCCCCTATCTTTAAGTTGATTATATATTTCATCAATTACGTTCTTTATCCCAATACTTGGTATACCCAGATCCTCTGCTTGGATCCCGTTTTTTGAGGGGAAAAATACAGTTCTATAACATTCCCGAAACCTAAGTATAGAATTTTCATTGTACTTTTTAATTTTTTGCTCCAACTCCCTTTTTTGATTACTATCAAGCTGTAAAGTATTATCATTACGAACCTTTTCCCAAGCAATTTTTTCAGTAATAAACCTAATAAATCCCGCTTCTTCTTTAGGACATAAAAAAATAAGAGTATTCCTATATATTCTTGGTTTATCACCATATTTTTCCACAAACTCTTTACACTGGTTTTCATCTGATTCCTTCATAACGACCAACTTTATTTCTCTGGTATCAGGAACATCTTTATGACTACTTGGCCATATATAAACCCTAAAGTTCCCCAATTTTGAATTTTTATCCCTAAAAATTTCTCGGATTAAGGCCAATTCATGATCATCAATTTCACGATCAGTAATATTATTAATTTTATTTAAATGAATTCTGTTGAGATTCGGCTTGGTTGTAAAAAAGTAACCACTATCAGATATATAAAAAGAATGTTTCTTAAGCTCCTCTAAACATTCAACAACAAGAGAACTCGGAATATCTGGTGTTGAACAGTTTATTTTCAATTCAGTCAAATTTGGCCCTTTTTCTTGATCACCAGTGAAAGAATACATAAAAATTGTTGTTGCTATTCTTGTTCCCATTTTTAAGTAACTAAATTTTTGCAAGGAGTTATCAACTTTTCTGGAAGCAGAATCAGAAGAAGTAATGTCTGCTGATATCACACTCTCATATTCCAACCCTATGTGTTTCACAAGCTCCCCTCTTAATTCTTCATTAGATAAATCAAAATCACTGAGCCTAATAAATGGAACATCTGATTTCAATAGGTTATTAACAACAATTGCTAATATTCTTAAAACTCCACGTGTTCTTTGGAAAGTAGGCAAACTACCCCACCTATGATATAAAACATCTATTACGGATGGCTCAAAAGGAAAAGTTTTCAAAAATCTATCTCTATAGTTAGAAATATCAGCTATTATATTTTCCTTTTCAAAATATTTTATATATTCATGAATATTTTTTTCAGCTTCTTCTTCATTTATTCTTTCAAATAACCTTTTATTGATCACTTGTGAAATTTCTTCATCTTTGACTGGCGTATGTATTTTTTCTATTCTACCTGATATTTTTTGTAGTTGTTGAAAAAGTATCTCATTATCAGATTCATAACGTTCAGAAATGCTGGAAGGTAATGTGAGAATAAGAACCGCTCTGTCGAGTATAGAAACTGTTGTCTCTAACTCCTGTAGAAATGGAGTAACTTGTACTGACAAAGTAGTTTCTCCTATCTTTACACCCTTAGCTCTAACAACATATTCCAATAATTCATCAAGCAATATTAGTAAAGGAGTATGTTTTTCTAACAGATTGGCTAATTTTTCTCTTCCAGGTGAAACCTTAGTAGCTAATTCAGATATTTTTCCTGTTAACTGTTTTTCTATTTCTCCCCAAAGTGTAGTCTCTTCGGGATTAAAAACAGTACCATCTAGAACGACAACTTTTGCCCCCCATTCTTTAGCTTTATGATAGAGAGCTATGAGAGAATGTGTTTTACCTCCACCAAACGGAGTCTGAAGTTGTATTACTGAATTTCCTTCACCTTTTCTAAGCCTTTGCTCAACTGTTTTAATTAAGTTATTTAGGCCATATGTCATATAAGTCCTTTTAAAAAAAACCTCTGGGTTTTGATATTCCTGATATTTTTGTTCAGCTTTACCAACAAAAACAGACCACAAATCTGCAGCAAAGGTATCCATCGTAAGATTACCTTTGATTATATCCTTATGTGGTAAAGCTATCTCATAAAAAGGTCTCATATTAGACAACCTCCACAAATGTAAAATCTATATTATAGATTTTTACCTTTTTATATCTAGTAACCTGCAAACATATCCAGAAATTTTGATTTACCTTATTCCAAACTTTTTTAAATATTTTTCCTTTTTGAAACAAAATAATGACTACCCTCTAAAATTTGGCTGAGAAAAATTATACCGAACTATAAATATTTTTTTCAATATTTTTAAAAATAAAATATCTTTGATGAAAGAGGAGTTTGAATTTATTTTAATATAATTTATGAATGTGAGAAAAAAATTACCAATAGGAATAAGCTCATTTGAAGAAATAATAATAGGAAACTACTACTACATAGATAAGACATTATT
>JANXBF010000065.1 GCA_025057615.1 Candidatus Calescibacterium sp.
AGATCAGAAAATCTAAATAGAAAGTAGAGAGTTAAAAAGAGAGGTGTTAAAGACATGACTAGAATCAACGATTTTAACAATCCTATAGATAAAAACTTTGTTAATTATTTCCCTAATTATTTATTAAAATCTCAAAATAAAAAAGAAGATAGTAAAGTATTGGAGATAAACGATAAAATAGAGGACCTTTTATTGATCAATGAAACATCAAACGTAACACACAAAAACGAAAAGGCCATAGAAATTAACAGAAAAGATAATACCTCAACAGTTCCTATAAATTTATTCATGGAAGAAACATCTAGCATAGAAGTAAGGAATATAAAACCACAGCTATTTGGTCCAACAAACTTACCTAAGAGCATAGATGAAGCCTATATAAATCCCAGGTACTTATAGCGGTAGACGGGACTTGAACCCGCGACATTCAGCTTGGGAAGCTGACGCTCTACCTCTGAGCTACTACCGCTCTTTATTATACTTGGCTATAAGCTTTATCATTCCTGCTTATTAAATTAGCCCCAATTACCTTGTAAATAATTTTATTTCAAATTTTTTAAGAAGGAAAATTTTTATAAGCGTCATATTATTTTATTACTACATATGATCAAAAGTAAGGAGGTAAAAGAAAATGAGGATAGCATTAATAATATCACTAATTTTGTTGTTTTTTGTTTTACAAGCATGCAATCAACCACAACAAAATCAACAACAAACAACTACAACAGTAACTGCCACACAAGAAACCACTCAACAAAACATCAATACACAAGAAACACAAACCACAGCTAATGTAACTAACCAAGAAACTCAAACAACAGAAACACAAAATCAAGAAACAACAGCAGTAAACCAAGAAACAACACCTACTGAAACAAACAAAGAAAATACAGAAACAACAATGTAAAATAAAAATAAATGAAAATATTAGTACTCCTAAAACTGGTAGTAGATCCTGATATACCGCCTGCTAAATTTAAAATTGATTATGATTTGAAAACACAAGTAGTAGATGACAATCCAATATTAATTAGTAGTTATGATGAAAATGCTTTAGAAGTGGCTCTAAAACTAAAAGAAAAACACAATTTTGAAGTGGATGTACTTACTCTGACGAACCTTGATTACTCTCAACCAATTAGGAAAGCCTTAGCAATGGGAGCCGACAAAGCATTTGTGCTTCTAAATCCTCAAAAATTTATGGATGTAACAAACACCGCAAAAATAATTGCAGACTATATTACAGGTAAAAAGTACAACTTAATACTAACAGGATTTGAATCTGCAGATTGGGGGCAAAGAACATTTGCCCCCGTCTTAGCTTCAATTCTAAACCTCAATTTGATAACTTTTTCTTACAAAATAGAATATCAAGACAATTTCTGGAAAGTATATAAATTGGTTGACAATGGATACATAGTATTAAAAACAAATCAAGATATTGTAGTAAGCATTACAACACATAGTGAAAATCAACCAAGATACCCTAAAGTAAAAGAAATTATGCTCGCATCAAAAAAACCTATCTTCGTAGAAGAAATAAAAGGTCAATACTCAAACTCAGTAAAAATTGAAAAATTAGAACAGCCAACAACAAAGATAGAGTGTCAAATCATAGAAGGCAAAGATAGTCATGAAAAAGCACAAAAACTATATCAAAAACTTAAGGAACTAAAAATTATATGATTACAGGGCTTTTAATATTGGAAGAAAACTATAAGTATCTCGAAACAGTTTCCTCATTCGCTTGGAAACTTAAAGAAAAAACCAGTAATCCATCCACACTGATAGTCTTTAATTTTCAATTCGAGTTTAATAAATATTTCAATGATTTTAAGCACTATCTCGAAAATTACAGTTCATACTTATCATGTTGGGATAAAATAGTAAATTTTAAAATATCCTTTGAGTCCGCAGATTTCTATATCCCAGACGTTATAAATAAAATTCTAACCAAAGATACGGAATTAGATAAGCTAAAATTAGACAAATCACAATTTGTTATATCAACTGCAGATATAGTATTTTCAGAAGTAATACCATATATAGCAACAAAATTCAATGGAAGTATAATATCACAGGTAGAAGATATCAATGAAGATTTAACTTTTGTATCATCTATTTTCGGTGGTAAAGTATTAGCATCTACCAATCCACTAAATAAACCCGTATTTATAACAATAAAATCATATAGTAATACAATTCCAAACACAGAAAAAAATAGTGAATATGAAGAAATAGAAATAAAACTAAATAATGATTTTTATGATCTTATCCTAATAGAAAGAATAAAAACAGAAACAGACATAAAACTAGAAGATGCAAAAATAGTTATTAGTGGAGGAAGAGGTCTGGGTAGCAAAGAAGGGTTTGATCTACTAAAAGAATTAGCAAATCTATTGGGAGGAACAGTGGGAGCATCAAGAGCGGCCGTAGATTCAGGTTGGATAGACCCTCAATATCAAATAGGACAAACAGGAAAAACAGTCTCACCAGAACTGTATATTGCCATAGGTATCTCAGGTGCAAGCCAACATATAGCAGGAATGAATAAATCAAAATTTATAGTAGCAGTAAACACAGATCCGGAAGCACCAATATTCAAATATTCACACTTAGGAATCGTAGATGACTATAAAAACTTCTTAAAAGAGTTCATGAAGATATATTATCAGCTTACAAATAAATTGTATATTTATTATTACCTTTTCATATTCCTAACAAGATAATTACCGTAAGCATCTGAACTATATATAAAAGAAAAAATCAATAAATTTATAATATTTTGGCTGACCAACGCAACAATTTTTAATCCATTATTAACATAACCACTATGAACATACATATAAGTGCCACTTGAATTCATATCACTTACAAGGAAATTTTGATGGTTAAGGAAATCATCTTCCAGTTCTAAGGTATATACCTCACCTTCTATAACCTCTTTTCTCATTCTTGCTATGTATTCCTCTTCCATTTTTCCTTCTTTACTAAAAATTTCTATTTTATCCCCCTCTTTTAATAGTCCCATTTTTATCAATCTATTTTCCACTATTATTGGATGATTAGAAGTTCCCCTAAAAATGTATCCACTATTAGTTTCTATTTGTATTATTTCGAATTTTCCAGTATGCTTGTGAATTTTTCTTACTTTTCTAAAAACTATATTACTTTCTGCTATACTAACAACGAATTCCCCAACCTTCACCGTTGATATGGTTTTTGGAACAAATTTACCATTTTGATTTATCAATACAAGTATATCGGGTTCGAAACAACCACCACCGCCTCCTCCTGGGTCTGTTCCTGGACCTGTTCCTGGGTCTGTTCCTGGACTGTTCCTGGAAACTGAAGCACAACTCTATAAACATCAAAACAAGAATTTGGTAAGTTAACTTTCAAATCATTTTCATTCAATCTCTGATTAACTGTTATCTTTTTAAAATTATAACTACTTATTAAAAAATCTGTTCTATATTTATTTATTCTACCTTTATGTATCCACTCAACCTCTATTCTGACTCTGTATATATTATCAAAATTACCGCCCGTTAAACCTACCTCGTTTGGTTTATCAACCAAATCCAATCCTATGAACTTCACGTCTCTTATCACATAGTCCCGTTCCCTTAAATAATAAAAACTTCTCAATCTATTCCTTATTATCTCATTTATATCTATCCCAGTTCTCTGTCTCATTCTACCCTGGTTATCTACCTCAAAATACAACGGACTATTATTTATCATATCTTGTTGGATAAATGTCATTACATTATTAACTATCATTATTTTATCATTTGCCACTTTTACATCACTACCCCAGTATACTATCATATACATCGACATCAC
>JANXBF010000066.1 GCA_025057615.1 Candidatus Calescibacterium sp.
AAAAAATTCACGCTAAGAAGGATAGGTTATCCTTTTTATCTTGATAAAATAAGTCTAAAAAACTTTTTTCACACTAAGGTTTATCAAAAGGTATGAGATCCAGTTCTTTAGAGAATAATATCCAAAACAGTAGTTTTATAAGCTACAATATTACCATCAACCTTAGTATCGTTATCGATTCTTCCTCCAAATCTGTTCAATCCTTCTAAATTCAGCAAATCAAATAAATTAAACCAAGGTAAAAACTTCTGAATTTGGATACAGTATGTCATAAAAATACAAAATTTATTGATCAGAATTGTTCAGATCTTGCATATTTTTTATGGTATCCTTTACATTTTCAGAAAGTTCTAATTTGTGAGAAGCTCTAGTTACAGAAACATATAATAAGTTTATATCTTCTTGGATTTTTTTTATTTTTTTCTTACTTACAAACTTTCCAAAACCTTTATTAATTTCTAACTTTTTAAACTTATTTTTCTTTGCTTCCTGATAGTCCCTAAGCAAAGAGGAAATGATACTTAAATCATCAACGATATACACTTCTTGGTATTCTTGCCCTTTTGAACTATGAGCAGTAGTCAAAAAAACCTCCTTACGAAAGTTAGAATTCTCATAGTAATCTTTTATAATCTTAGATACTATTTTTAAATCCAAATTATTCTTAGTTACTATAGAGTAGGCAGTTAAAATTTCGTCAGTTGAAGTCCTGTACTCATCAATAACATACTTGGATATATCTCGTTTGGATAGATTATTCTGTTGTGCAGTTTGTTTCAGATTTCCTTCAGAATCCTCTTCAGAACTATAAATATAATTGTTAGAATAGTTTAATACATTTTTAATATAATCTTCCAACTCTTTCTTTGTTCTAAAAGAATTTATTATACTATAATCACAAAAAGCTGTGTCTATTCCATAGTATTTCAACTTCCAAACAGGAATACCCATTAATATAAGAAGTACTGAAACCACCGTCTTCATAACTTCTGAAAGCTCCCTCTCAAAAGTAAAATACTTAATAATATTAGGTTCCTTCTTATAGAAAAACAGATACTCCTTAAAAAGTGAAGAATTTTTTCTGGCTATTATTGATATCTTTTTTAAAGGCTTTTTATTGGGTCCAACACCCACAATTTTTTTACATTCTCCCTTAAATCCTAAAATAATATTCGCTGTTGATGCTATATCATTACCGAACCTAAAAGACTCAGTTAAAAATAATTCCTCAACATTTTTTGATAAATAATAATCATGGATATCAGTAGAAGATCTGAATTGATAAATTCTTTGATGTTTGTCTCCTATTATCATTTTTTTAGCATTCATAGACTCCAATAATTGCAACAGAATTGGATTTACATCCTGTGACTCATCAACAACTAAAAACTCGTATTCGTTAGTTAATCCAGTTATTCCATCCTTTCTAATTATCTGACAGAAATCTTTCAGATAAAAATCATGAAAAATCGGAGCTTTGCCAGATCTAATCATATCAATATATTTTTCAATCAATTTTATGGTTTGACTTATCTGCATACCGTTAGATTCTAAAACCCTTTGAAGAAAAATAGAATTATCATATAACTCTTTAACATAATCTTCCATTAATTCAAAACCCACATCGGAATAAAGGAAAACTTTCAGAAGCTCTGTTACCCAATATGCTTTCTTCTTATCAATATCCAAAATAGCTGCCAATTCATAGGGTTTAATAGAAAAATCCGTTACTAACTTGTTATCAAAATAACCTATACTTTTTAAATACCTGAAAGCTAATGAATGGAAAGTCGATACCTCTACTGAATTATCAGTAATCCTTTTTCTTGCTTCTTGCCTCATTTGCCTATTAAATACCAAATAAAGTCTCTTACCTTTCAAACTTGACAAAACATATATCGCCGTAGTGGTTTTTCCAGTCCCAGCAAAAGCATTAACTATAACATCATAGTTCTTATCAACAAAAACCTCCTTGATTAATTTCTGTTCATCAGAAAATTTATCTACATCAAACATAACCAATTTATACTTTTAATTATAAAAAATATCTTTCCTCGTTATTCAAATAAATTATCTAACAATACAGAATAAATATTTGAATCATATAAGGAAAAGTAAATCGTTGAACCTAAAAATATCATTAACAATCTCTACATTATAATGACTATCAGAATTTAATAAAACAAAAATTGAATCTATTAAATCCAGACCATAAACAGGAGCATCTGAAGCATAAGCAACATAAAAATAATTTTTATACCCATACAAATCCATTATTGAAATACTCCCCTTCTCTGGATTCAAAACCAGAAACACCCTTCCATAAGCATTATAATCCCTTATTAAATCAATTAATTTTTCTATATCCTTTTTTTTTATAAGAGAACAATGTTCAACTCTCAATATCAAATTATTCTTCTTTAAAATTTTCTTTGCTAAGTTCTTTACTAAAAACTCAAAAGCATACCATCCAATACAATGAAAAGCCAAATAAATCCTACCTAAATTTTTAAACTTCTTATCTAATAATTCCAAAACACAGTCAAATTCCTTCTCATCTAAAAACAAATTTTTCCTATTCCTATAGATCCAAGCCGTTCCAGAGGAAATCGTTCCATCAATAAAAAATTTTATCCCTAAACACTTGATATTCAACAGAACCTCAGGACTAGATAAAAAAAATTTGTTGTCCAATAAAAAATAAATTTCCAAACCATCAGTATTTAAAAATAATGTATCATTATAAAATTCATAAAAATCTTTTGTAGTGAACGCATCAATAGTTCTATCTATACAATTTTTTCTAAATTCTTCTACTAAAGCATTGAAATTTCCACTTTTCTTCAAGTAACTCAGAACCATTCTGTCTATAATATCAAAATAACTTTCTTTCAACACATTTTCAAATATTCCCACACTTTTACCCAATTTATTTAGAAAAGAATTGTTGACAACAAAACTGTGATAATCCACAGTCTTCATAATTATAGGAAAATCAAAATTGTTAATAAAATTAACTAACTCATTATTGATACACCCTAATGGAAGATCAGTAACAACAAGGATCTCTCTATTATAATCCAAATTACCAGATGAAACAAAATTTTTAAAAACAGCATATTCAATTGAAATATCAGTCAATTTTTGAAGGATCAAAATAGGATGTGTGTGAGGATCAGATATGTAGTGGGGTAGGTAAGCCCGGTTCTGTCTTAGGTTAGCCATTTATCTTAAACACAGATTACTCTGTGTTTTCTGCAGTCATTGACTTTGCTCAGGGTGGGGTTTACCAACCTCAGTATCGCTACTGAGATTCGTGGGCTTTTACCCCACGGTTTCACCTGTATGTGGGAATCCCCACATAGTCTGGTTTCTGTGGCACTTTCCATCTAAGTCTGGGATTTCCCCAGCACCCTCCACTTTTAGAGCCGGGACTTTCCTCAGTACAACATCTGCTGTCATACTGCGGCTAACTTTCCTACCCCACCTATTACAACACTATCAACAATATATGAATTATTCAAATAAGTATGTGGCCAAATGATAGAATCTCTTATAAAACCAGATATACTACTACCCTTTCCTATAACCACAACCCCTTCAAAAATAGTACCATTACCAATTTCAACACCCTCATCTAATATAACCAAAGCATCATCCATTTTGAAAATTTTAGATTCTATAAATGGGTGTTTTAAAACAGCTAACTCCCTATTTGCTCTGAAATAATTATCCATATTACCAATATCTATCCAATAAGCACTACCCAGAAACTTAGGATACTTACTCAAATCAAATCC
>JANXBF010000067.1 GCA_025057615.1 Candidatus Calescibacterium sp.
AAACAGAAATTCCTAATAAATGAAGCTCTAGAAAAAATAAAACAGGGAATAACAAGTATAGAAGAAATAATAAGAGTAATATAAAATAATTTATTAGTTTGTATTATATTCTTTATTTGGGTCGTATTCTTTATAATCCGTAGGGATCTGGAATATTTTATCGTTATAATCCACAAATCTTATTTCGTTTACTTTTTCATGAAAACCATTAGGGGAATGTGTTTCAACAACTAAAAATCCTTCCATCAACTTCGATTTTATAGCTTTGTAATAAGAAAAAAATGGTCCGACGTTTAAGACCATAAAGTTAGTGTGTAGTCTATCAGAAAACTCATAATGTTTAGCAACTATTTTTTTGTATTGATTTTGTAAATCAGGAGAAAACATTTTATCTGCTTGTATAATGAGCACTTTACCAGCTAAATTCTTACCATCCATTAACTGATATTCTGCTCCTTGAAATTTTTGACCATTGACCTTTGTTTCCTTAGGTTTAATTTTATGACTCATTGAAGATAACATCAGTTCAGGATTTTCTTTTTTTATATCTTCCAGTGAAGTTTTAAGCACTTGGTAAGATTTATTGTTATGATCAAAACCTATGTCAACCACATATTGCCCATCAAAAATCGATACTATGGTATCTCTATAGTTTTGAGAAACAAAGATGGAATCAATTCTGCTTTTTTTAGTTCCCGCATAGATTTCCACATAAGCATGAATTTTTCCATCTTGATAAACAGTTGATTTTTTATATAACAATTTCTCAGAAAAAGCAAAAGTCAATATAAAGCAAAAAATAAAAGACAAAACCACTTTAACGTATCTTTTCATCTCTAGCACCTCCAATAGGTTAGTTTATACAATTAATTCCACCTGATTAATTTGACTTGAGATTAATTCTTATATTGGGATACTTTTTACCACCAAAGTTTGTAAAGAAGAATATCACTTTCTTGGGTTTACCAAGTTTTTTATCTGGTTTATTTCTGAGCCCGAATTTTACAGTATCCCCTACTGTCGAACCAGGTGCAACAGAATTGAAAAAAAATGATGGCTGCTGCCAATCAAGAGTATTCTCATCAGAATCCACCATTATAATTTTTTGTAATCCTGTTCCAAGAGGACTAACAGGATTACCAAGTAAATTTGACATTTCTATACGAACACTATATCCTTCACCATGACCAACAAACGGATTAACAGTCTTGGTAACCTCTGATACTCTGACTCTCCAAGCATTATTACTAACCCATTCGCCTTCAAACCCTTCCACGCCTTCAGCCTGATACCTACCACCTACAGGAACAAACTGTATTGAAATTGTATCACCAGTTTTAGTAATCCCTGCACCCGCCTTCTCTAATTCACCAACTGAAATATACAAATTATTATCTTTCCAAATATAATCCGTAGCAGCTTTGCCATTAATAATAATATATTTTTTATTTGCTAAGACAACTATTATGGTGATTATTGATACTATTATTGATACAAAACTAGCTATCAGAATAGTCTTAATCTTTTCCATTCTAACACCTCCTTAGGTATAAAATTTTAGTAAATTTCTCTGCCTTCTTTATGACAAATTTAAATAAATTTAAATTAAATTGAATAAATAAGATAAAAATATCATAATTTGGTAAGAACATAAAAAATTATTTTTTTTCTATTGAATGATAAGCTTTAGCAGATATTTTTTTAAACAAATATTTTTTTAAACAAATCTTTACCATATATGGATCCCAGAGCTGTTCCAAGGGCTTTACCTATGGCACCCCCGACAGCAGCACCTGAAAACGTACCTGCAACAGGAATAACAGACCCCACGATAGCTCCCAAAGCAGAACCAGCCAATTTACCAACCATACCACCAATAATATCCCCAGAGTACAATCCCACTCCTTTTCCAACTAATTCAAACAACTCTTCCTTGGTCACTACTCCATCTTTCTTAACTTTTGAAGCCTCTTTAAGAAATATATAAGTGTTGGTAACCAAAGAAGCCCCAGTTATATAAACTCCCGAATCTTTAGCCAATTTAGATAAAGACTCCAAAAAGAAACTACTCTTTAAAAGTTCTTTGATACCTTTAGAAATACCCAATAACGGCTTAAATACTTTATAAAAAATAAAATCCAAATTTTCCCAAATATTGAAACCATTTTTACTTTCGTTAGAATCACTTTTAGAAATAACAACATTTTTATCTATTACACTACTTGCTTCATTTTCTTTAATATTATCTTTTTCGTTGACTTTGCTACTTATAGGATTATGATAAATATTTATATGATTATTTTTTATATTTCCAATATTCATTACTTAAATATTAGACAAAAATTTCTAAAATTCCTGCTATATTACTTTTTTTTTATTTTTTATATTTTCATTTTAAATTTTAATCCAGCTTGATTTATTTTTAAATTATCTACTCCCTCACTTAGAGAGGAAAGGTTTTGATTTGTATAATGAAGTATTAATGAAATTTTATCATTATTTTTAAACCTGTATTCAAGGCTCCCTGATAACTCAAGATTAGAATAATCACCTATTCCAGATGTCAAAGTCGGGAAATAGTTTATGCTTAGACTACCATAAAAGTTTTCACTCAACTTAGGCTTATATGATATCCCAATACCCAATCCATTCCAACTATCTTTATCAGACATATTTTGCCAACTACTACTTATTTCAAATTGCCTATATAAAAGTGACAACCATAGAGATTTATCATCATTGATCAACTTATAATCTAAACTTGTATTGAATTGTCTCCAATTGAGATTGAAATTACTATTTCCGATACCAACACTATCCTCACCAGTAATATAGTTGAAATTGGCTTTGAATTTATCCCCCAATCCCAAATGTAGTCCAAAGCTTGGTGCAAAAAAAGAAAAATCAGCAGTTACAGTATCTATTCCAACAAAATCACCACCCAAACTGAAACTTATATCTGGACCATTTATATTACCACTACCCCAAGATAAGTAGGCAACACACATAAAAATGATAGATACTTTTATAATATTTTTAAGCATAGGTAGTTCCTCCTTACTTCCTATTTTGCTTTATACTATTTACAAAATTCATCAACTCTTGCATAGTATTATCTTTATAAAACCAACTGAAACCATAATCTTCAGGTTTATTAGTTCTATTAGCATTAACATTCTGGTTTCTATTAGCCAATATATTGGGTAAAGATGATGACATTGAAGCACTTACAAAACCGGTATAGATATCATATGTTTGGCCGTTAGCTTTAAAGTATACATAATAAGCTTGACCAGAAGGAATAGAAGGAATACTACCTGGAACATTTATAGAGTATATTTTGGCCATAGGATAAGGTTCATTATCTTCACCTACCATAACACCAATCGTAGCAGATGAGCCATT
>JANXBF010000068.1 GCA_025057615.1 Candidatus Calescibacterium sp.
GATGGATTGACTTTGTCACAACATACATATGATGTTATAAAATGTATAGAAAAGCTTTATTATAAAATTCCCCATCATATTTTTAGCTCAAGAATAGATAATCCTGAAAAAATAAAGGATATTCTTTTGCTTTCTGGTTTATTTCATGATTTAGGGAAAGTTTATCCTGTGTTTCAAAAACAAATTGGTAATCTAAATTATTTATCTTGTCTTGATTTTTTTGATAAAAAAGTGACTTCTCTTCCAAATGTTAGACATAACATTGTTTCTCTTCTTTTTATAGATAAGCAGAAGTTGATTGAGACCAGAGCACTTGATGGTAATGAGAGTTTGTATACAATTTTACTATCCTCTGTTGCTTTTCATCACTGGAAAAAAAGTGAGCAGGATTACATTCTCGGTATAAGTAAAGATTTAAAAGATTTATCTCAGTTTATACTAAGTGAATATCCTGAAAAGGATTTAATGGTTGGGGATTTTTTTGCTAACATACTAATTGAAAATCTGAAAAATTTAGATATTCAGATCGATAATAAGAAAGCTTATGAGTTTATTTCTTTTGACTACCATATGGCAAATATGTTTTGCAATGGTTCAACATTGATGGATATTGGTGTTATTCCTCCTTATACTCTATACTTTTTACCTAGTAGGTTAAGTATGGAATTGGAGATGAAGATAAATCCCTTGCTTTGGGTTTATCTTGCTGGTTTCCTAATGAGAGCTGACCATTTCGCTTCATGGATAGAAAAGGAAAGTTATAAAACAAAGGATTTAACTATAGAAATAGATTTACCAAATAATGATTTAGCTGGTGTTCTAAAAAGTATTTATGGGGATAACTTTTGGCAATATAGAAAGTTAATGGGCGAGAATATAACTATAAAAGATTCAAATATTATTTTGGTTGCTCCAACTGGTATTGGTAAGACTGAGTTTTCGCTCCTCTGGGCAGGAAAGAACAAGTTTTTTTATACTTTACCAATTAGAGTAGCTGTAAATCAGATATTTGATAGAATAAGAGGATACTTTTCTACAAGTGGGGGAAATGTTTGTGAGGAAGATTCATATGTAGGAATATTACATTCAGATGCAGATTTATATGTTCATGAACTTTACGAAAATAAATTTCCTATTGAGGATAATCAGGGTGAGATATATACAATTCTAGAATTATCAAAAACTTTGTCTTTACCTTCAATAGTTTGTACTGGTGATCAAATATTTCCTGCTGCTTTGAAATATCCTCAGTATGAGAAAATTTATTCTACTCTTGGTTACTCAAGGTTAATAATAGATGAGGTACAGGCTTATGATCCGCGTGCTTGTGCTATTATTGTTAAGCTTGTAGAAGATATTGTAAAACTTGGTGGAAAGTTTTTGATTATGACTGCCACTTTACCTTTTTTTGTGAAAGAAATTATAGAACGAATAGCTGATGTAGGATTTGAATATGTTGATCTTTATTCTGAAATAAGCAATGACCTTGTGCGTCATAAATATGAGCTTGTTGAAAAGGATATTATGGAATGTTTTGAAGAGGTACTCCAAAAATCAATAAATGGTGCAAGAGTAATAGTAGTTTTGAATACAATAAAAAAAGCAGAGGAATTCTATGAAAAGATAAGGAATGATAAACGTTTGGTAGATAACATATATTGTGAAATAATCCATTCTAGACTGACCATAAATCAAAGGAGAGAAAGAGAGGCGAGAATAGTTAATGAGTTCAGTAATCCTAAACCTCTAAATGAAAATAAAGGAAAAATTTTGGTATCAACACAAGTGATAGAAGCTTCATTGGATATTGACGCTGACTATTTATTTACCGAAATAGCTCCTATTGATTCACTTATTCAAAGAATGGGAAGAATTATGAGAAGAGTTAATGTTCTTAATGGTAAAATTAAAGAAGACAAAAGTATTACAGGTAACCAAAATTTTGAGTATGGGAGATTTTACGTCAATAATGTTCCCAATATTTATATATTCTATCAAAAAAATGATAATCTTGGTGTATTAGAGTCTGGTAAAGGTAGGGTCTATAATAGGTATTTGTTAGAAAAAACACTGGAAATTTTATATTCAAAAAGGGAAAAAGAGCTAAAGGAAAATTCAAAACAAAGTTTAGTAGATGAACTTTATGCTGAATTAAGAGAGCGAAATCAAAGTAATTCATATTTAAAAGATTCATATCTAAAAGTGTTTCATGAAACTCTTTCCATTTTGAATTCTGGTTATGTTTGTGAAAAGATTGATGAAGCTCGAAAATTGTTCAGAGAAATACATACTTCTCGTGTTGTATATAATCAAAATCTTCAAATTATCAAAACTAATATTATTAACAAAGTCATAGAGATTGTTAATAGCTCTGCTGATGATGATAATTTATGGATTTGGTTCAAAAGAGATATAATAGCTGAATTTGTTATAAATGATTATCTAGGAAATTACAGGGTTTTGGGGGATTTAGGTGAAATTTTAATCAGAGATCTTGAAATTTCTGAAGACAAACTTTCTTGGGAACACCCTAAACATAAGACATATAAAATTTTGAAAAAAATTGTAAAGTACTGTAAAGGCATATTTGTTGTTGAATTTGGTAATAATGATGCTGAATATACAAGAAATTCTGGCTTTGAAGAACTTTCTAGTTTTGAAAATTTAATATAAATATTGCTATATGATAATGTTGGATGAAAGGATAACAGGAACTCAGGTAGCTTATTATATGGTATGTAAAAGAAAGCTTTGGTTTTTTACTAAGGGAATAGAAATGGAAAACAGCAATGATTCTGTGATAATTGGAAAGGTCATATCCCAGGAGGCATTTAAAAGAGAAAAATATAGAGAGGTTGTAATAGGGGAAACTATAAAGGTTGACTTCATAAGAATTGGTAAAGAAATAGTTGTTCATGAAGTAAAAAAGTCCAGAAAAATGGAGGAGGCTCATATCTGGCAAGTAAAGTTTTACATGTATTCTCTTAGAAAATTTGGAGTGCCTGTAAATATGGGAATTATTCATTATCCTAAAATTATGAAGAAAATGGAAGTTACTTTTGATAGTGAAGATGAAAAGAAGATAGAAGAATCATTATCTCAAATAAACTTAATAAAAAACTTGGAGTTCCCTCCTGCTGTGATTAATAAACCTTTTTGTAAGAATTGTGCTTATTACGAACTTTGTTATGTTTAAATGCTTATTAAATACCTATGCCAAGAAATTATTATATATTCAGAGGGAGTAAAATAAAGAGGAGCCAGAACACTATTTTTATTGAAACTCCTGAAGGAAGTAGAGTCGTGCCTGTAAATGATGTTGAACAGATTTTCGTTTTTTCTGAACTTAATTTTAATACATCTTTTATTAATTTTGTATCTCAGAATGGTATTTTAATACATT
>JANXBF010000069.1 GCA_025057615.1 Candidatus Calescibacterium sp.
AGATGTTGAATAAATACAGCCAGGTGACTACTAAGATACAAACTTTAGATGAAGGAGGTGCTGCTAATAACGACTAATGCTTCTGATTCATGTGGTTTGACTGGTACCTCTGTTCATCAGTGTGGAACTTCATCTGGAAATATGAACAAATAAAAAAATAAAAATAAAAATATTGAAATGTGGGAGAGGATTTTTGTAAATTTTTAAAGATAACACCTCTCCCACAATTTTTTATTTTTAGCAGTAACAATAATGAAAAAAGAAGATAGGATAGCAAAAGATTTAACTTATATATTTTTTAAAAATTTAGATAATAATAAAAAAGAGAAAAAAGTAAAAAAAGTAGTGTTTTGTATAGAGGGGAATTTGGATATAGATAGATATTATCTAAAAGATGCTTTTAAAAAATGTGTGTTAAATACGCCTTATGAAGATATAGATGTAGAGTTTTTGTATAAATATAGCGTTGACTTTTCTGAAAACAATCCCACCGATGGTATTTCCTTACATTCAATTGAAACAGAAGATTAAACATCTATAAAAAAATTATGTCCCCGGCGAGAGTCGAACTCGCAACCAACGGATTAAGAGTCCGCTGCTCTTCCAGTTGAGCTACGGGGACTTTAGGGTTTTAGTACTAAACTGAAAGATAAAAGTCAATACTTAAAAAAAATAAATTATCTCGGAAATTTTTATAAATTTATTTTTAATCTCACCTATTGACATATAGGTAAAATTATTATTACTATATATTGTAGGATTATATATTCAAACTACAATATATAGTTCTATCTACCATTATAATTGTTAGAAGTTATTTTTGATTTCTTTTTATTTGTGGTTACCTTAATCTTCATAAAGTTTTGTCATTGAAGTTTTTTTGGAATAAAAGGTTGGTTAGATTTTAGAAGTTTTTTCTAATTTTATAATAAAGAATTTTTATATTTTTGTAAAAACAAAGTGTGGTGGAAATTTAAAAATATATACTTTTTGAATATTAAAAAGATTTTTTTTTAAACTAACAGTATCCTTTTTAGGGAGGTAGTAAAAATTTATGTCTTTTAATTTTACATATCATCACGAAAATAAAAATTTAATTAAACCTGTTTCTGGTGAGGAAGCTTTAATTTTAGATCAAAAGGAGAATATTGTTATGGAAGAAAATAATGAAAAAAAACTTATAAAGCCAACACTTTCGAGTAATGCATTGATAGTATTAGAAAAAAGGTACTTAAAAAAGGATGAAAATGCTAATATAATTGAATCTCCTGAAGATATGTTTAAAAGGGTAGCAAAAGCTATTTCTGAAGCAGATGCAAATTATGGTGAAAATCCAGAAGTTTCTTATGAGAAGTTTTATGAGATTTTAGCCACTTTAGAGTTTCTTCCCAACTCTCCCACTCTAATGAATGCGGGTACTTCTTGTCAACAACTTTCTGCTTGTTTTGTGTTACCTATAGAGGACTCTATGGAGTCAATTTTTGAGACATTAAAATATGCGGCTTTAATTCATAAAACAGGAGGTGGTACAGGGTTTTCTTTCTCTAATCTTAGACCTTCTAACGATGTAGTGAGAACAACTTCTGGTGTTTCTTCAGGACCTATATCTTTTATGAAAGTTTATAATGCTGCTACAGAAGCCATAAAGCAAGGAGGAAGAAGAAGAGGAGCAAATATGGGAATTTTGAGGGTAGATCATCCTGATATTATAAGTTTTATTAAATGTAAAGAGGAAGAAGGAGAACTTGCCAATTTTAATATATCTGTTGCCATTACTGATGAATTTATGAAGAAACTTCAGAATGATGAAGAATATGAGCTTATAAATCCAAGGACAAAACAGGTTGTAAAGAAATTAAGAGCTAAAGAAGTATTTGATCTTATAGTAGAACATGCTTGGCTTAATGGTGAGCCCGGGGTTGTTTTTATAGATGTTATAAATAAGTACAATCCTACACCAGAAGTTGGTATGATAGAGTCCACAAATCCGTGTGGTGAGCAGCCACTTTTACCTTATGAGTCCTGTAATTTAGGTTCTATAAATTTAGGAAAGATGGTTCTTCATAGGGGTGACAGTTATGAAATAGATTGGCAGCGACTAAGGTATGTTACAGAGACAGCAGTTCATTTTTTAGATAATGTTATAGATGTAAATCAATATCCTGTAGAAAAAATAAAAGAAATGACTTTAGCTAACAGAAAAATAGGGTTGGGAGTTATGGGATGGGCCGATATGTTGTTTCAGTTAAAAATCCCTTATGATTCAAAGGAAGCACTTTTGCTTGCTGAAAAAGTAATGAGTTTTATTAAAAAAGTAGCAGTAGAAACTTCTCAAAGGTTAGCACAAAAGAGGGGACCTTTTCCTAACTTTGAAAGAAGTATCTTTAAAAATGAACCTCCAAGAAGAAATGCTACACTTACAACCATTGCTCCTACTGGGTCCATTGGGATAATAGCAAATGCTTCTACAGGAATAGAACCTGTATTTGCTTTAGCTTTTGTTAGAAAGAATATATTAGGAGGAGAGGAACTTTTTGAAGTTAATCCTTACTTTAAACAAACTTTAATTGCAGAAGGTTTATACTCTAAAGAATTAATTCAGGAAATAATAGAAAAAGGTTCTTTAAAAAACATAAAAGGTATTCCAGAGCCACTAAAACGTATCTTTGTGACTGCAATGGATATTGCTCCAGAGATGCATGTTAGAATGCAGGCAGCTTTTCAGAAGTATGTAGATAATGCTGTTTCAAAAACGATAAATCTACCAAACTCTGCTACTAAAGAGGATGTAGCAAAAGTTTATCTTTTAGCATATAAGCTTGGTTGTAAAGGTGTAACTGTTTATAGAGATGGTTCAAGATCAACACAAGTGCTAAATGTAGGAACATCTAAGAAGAAGTCACAGAGAGAGAAAGAAGTAAAAGAAGAACCAAGAGTAAGACCAAAGATTGTTTCTGGTAAAACTGTAAAAATGGTTACAGGTTGTGGA
>JANXBF010000006.1 GCA_025057615.1 Candidatus Calescibacterium sp.
TTGATCCGTAAGATCCACCTCCAGATACCTTATAACTTGCTCCCCAATTGGACATGTTAAGGTTTATCATTCTGAGATTATTTAATATTTGCAGCCTTCTATAAATAAAAAATATGAAGGCAAAGAAGTCTATATTGCCCAGACTACTTTTTATATTCTCGAAATAAAAAGATAATTCTTGTATACTTACCCCTAAAGAAGATGCCATTTTACTGATTTGTGCATTCTGTTCGGCTTGCAAAGTATGGTAGTGGTAGCTTAATGATAATTGTTTATAATAATTTATCCACATTTGCATCATCTCCTTGCTAACTCATTTTTTTCAATTAATTTTATATCAAACAATTTCTACAAAACAATCCATATTTTGTTAAGAAAGTAAAATTTTTTTAAAATAGTTTAAAAATAAAGAATAAATAAAACAGATAGTAAAAAGAGGATTAATTAACATTTTAGGTAAAAATATCTACGAATAAACAACTTTTATGGAAAAATTTCAAATAGGAAATGTCCTAAACAATAGATATAAAATAATAGGAACCTATAAAGTGGAAAGCGGTTCAATTTTGTATAAAGTGGAGGATATACGTTTCATAGGATCAAACTGGTTAATATACCAAATAGACATCTCAGAATATATAAACTCCAATATTTATATTAACAATCTATTTTCAACTCTCTCTTTTCTTTCAAAAATTGTATATGACAAAATAGGTAAAATAGCTGACTATTTTATAGAAAAAGGATACTTAATTGTTGTATGTGAGGAAATAAACGGAACTCTTCTTAATGAACTAATCCATTCATCATCAATTAATATTACAAAAGCAGTAAAACTTGGATTACAACTTTTAGAGATAGTAAAATTTCTCTACGATAAAAATATCATCAATTTTGTGGATATCAATCCTGAAAATATTGTGATCGATAGACAAGGCGTAGTAAAAATAATCAGTTTTGCAGTTTCAAAGATACCATCGATGATAACAGAAAAAGGCTTGGACGAAAATAAATTTATAGGAACATTGGGATATATACCACCAGAAATGATAGACGATGATAAACTAAACATAGGACAACACACCTACATCTACATCATATCTTCAGTAATTTATGAATACATCACAAAGTTAAGCCCTTACTCAAGAGAAGATCCGTTTTTCTTTCCTCCAGCTTCCTCAATATCACCAATAATACCAAATCAAATAAGTTCATTACTCGAAAAATGTTTGAGTTATAACCATAATAATAGAATAAAAACCTTCAAAGAATTTGAAAAAAAATTATTAACCATATTAAAATACGAAACAGAAATAGATGAACCGCCCCGCTCAAATATACTCATATCAATTATAAAGAATAGAGCATTCATGATAATATTTCTTATCGTTTTTATACAATTTCTTATAATAGTTATTTTACTGATATACTACTTTTTGGTTTTGTTATGAAAATAAAAGTAACTGTTGGTGGATTAATAAAATATAAAGGTTTATTTCTATTAGTAAAAACTAAAAAATGGAAAGGTAAATGGGGAATACCTGGAGGGAAAGTTAAACCAGGAGAAAGTTTAATCGATGCGCTCATAAGAGAAATAAAAGAAGAAACCAATCTGATCGTCAAACCAAAACAATGTAAATATATTACTTTCTTCGAATCGATATATGATAAAGAATTTTATAAGCCCGTTCATATGATACTTTTTAACTATCTTATCAAAGTGAATGATATATCCTCTATTAAATTTAATAAAGAAATATTGGATTACAGATTTCTGGAAAAAGAAGATTTAAAAAAATACAGAATAAATAAATATACAAAAATGTTGATAGAAAAAATCACTAAAATATAGATTATGCTCCAAATAATATCAGCAGAAATAGAACAGCATAGATTAAGATTTCTAAGAGGTTTTATAATTACACTTTTATTATCATTTTTAGTAACATTTTTAACACTCTTCTTTATATTTTTCATCATATTTTTTACAACTGGTAGAGAAATTTTTGATAAAAAAGCAAAAGAGATACTATTCAATAACATAAAATTAATAAAACACTTCCAACATGAAATTAAAATATATGGATACACAAATTATGAAAAAGATTTTTATGACTTTTGTAGAACCATATGGTCATTTAATAACATGGATCAACAGAAATTAGAAATAATGATGAATAATAAACCAATAATAATAGCAGAAGTAAAATTAACAGAGACATACAAAACCTCAAAAGGAACTAGGACCAGTACTGTGTTTAATGGAACCATAATAAAGCTAAAAAGTAAATTAAAATCAAAAGTGTTACCATTTCAAAAATACAAGATCTTGGATTACCGAGGCGAAACTTACATTATAGTATATAAACCACAAAAAATAATACAGTTTGACACTCTAAAAAAAGTATCCAAAGAATATCTGGAAACAAAAATGATAAATTTTATTAATGTTCTCTCTTACTTAATTGAATAATTACCTAAACTGAATAATATGAATAACATAGAAAAAATACTTTTAATGATAGAAAAAGCAAGAATAGAACAATTAAATTCAGATATAACAACATCTCTAATTTTTTCAACTATTTCTTTTTTAATAGTTTCTATTTTCATCTACGCTTTAATAAAAAACAATTATGAAAAGAATTTTTCATTTTATATTAAGAAGAAGATTTTCAACTCTATAAAAACTCTTCCATCTATAAAAGAAATAGAGTTTATTCAATACAATAAACATGGGAAAAACTTCAAAAACATTTTAAATAAATACTATAATTTCGATATATATAAAGAAGAAGATGTTTTTGTATTAAAAATTAGGGATACAGAAATATCAATGAGTGAAGTAGAATTAGAAAGAAGAGAACAAAGGGGTAAAAAAACAGTTTACATAAAAGTATTTAGTGGAGTCGTATATAAAATACCAAAACATAAATACGTTACAGAAATGCCAATTGGAAAAACCAAAATAATGGACAACAATTACGTATATGTTTTAAAACCTAAAGATAAGGATCTATTTGAATTTAAACTATTTCGGAAAATGGACCCTAATAATTTAGAAAAATTTATTACCGAACTACAACAAAATATAGAGTATATTTCAAACTACATAAGAAAAGACTCTATATAAGATATATGGTAACAATTACAGAAAAAATTAAAGACATACTTCAAAACCAATTTTGGAAAAATATAGATATAAAGAACATTTTAAATTGCAAAATAAACATAGAAAAAAGTAATGTTTTATACATAGAAGGGAAAAGATTAGAAATTAAAAATAATCTACACGTTATTTCAATAGGTAAAGTGGCATATAGATTTATGATAGCCTTACTTCAAAAGCTCAAAGAAAAAAATATAGAGCCCGTAAACTCAATAACAATAACTGACTCAAAGTACATATATCAGGATATAGAGGAATCACCAGAAATTAAAGATAAAATTTTAATCTCCACTCATCCAAACTTATCAATACAGTCAATTAACAATACAGAAAAAATCGTCAATTTTTTGAAGCAAAATGACTCAGAAAGTAGTTGTTTCCTTTTTCTTATTAGTGGAGGTGGAAGCTCCCTGTTTGAATACCCAATTATAAAACCAGATTTAGCAATCGAAATATACAAATATATACTCCTACAGAATCTGGATATATATCAATTAAACACAATAAGAAAATTTTTTTCTAATGTTAAAGCTGGAAAGATTTTGCAATATGTAAAAAAATCTCAAATAGTATCAATAATCTTATCTGACGTCCCATTTAATGATCTTTCAACAATAGCTTCAGGTATAACATTCATTCAAAAACCTTCCATCCGAGATATAGAGTTTATTTCAGAAATACTAAAACCAATTATAGATCACTACAATATTCATCAAACAGAGAGAAAAAACATTCAGATATACCAAGAAATTGAAAACTCAAATGAAAATTTAGATAAAATAAATCATTTTATAATAGCAGATAATACTTTTGCATTAAAAAAAATGGAAGAGGTATTTATTAAAAACGATATTGAAACCATAAAAGTATGCTCCCACCTTAAACTTCCTCTAAAAGAAATGGTTAACATAATCAGAGGAATAATAACAGCAAATATTGATAAAGAAAAAACATTATTCCTAATAGGAGGAGAGACAAGTTTAAAAGTGGAAAAAGATGGTTTTGGTGGAAGACTACAACATTTGGGTTTGGAGATTTTAAAAATGTTAAAAGAAACACCAGACATAAGTAAGGAAGTAATATTCTTTGCTCTTGCTACAGATGGAATAGATGGTAATACAAACAAATCAGGATGTATAATTTCGAATAAGATTAATATAGAAACATCTAAAATTCAAAAATATATTATCAATTTCAATAGTGGTCTATTTTTTGAAAATCCCAAAAATGATAAATACTCAATCACCATACCCCCAGGATTAAATAATCTAAACGAAATATATGGCATATATATTAGTTAATCCCTATTAAGAGATTAATAATCTATATGGCAATTACTTATTTTGAACAAAATTAATCAAATATATTAAAAATTGTTTCTATTACTTTAGAAATCTTTTCTTTTTTACTTTTAGGATATTTATGTTTGACTTTTTTATAATAATATTCATCATCATATTCAGGATAATCCATAGGACTCTTGTGTTTGTAATGATCTTTGTACTTTTCATGATAATCAACATGCTCTTCTCTGTATTTTTTAGGGTATTCTTGACGTTCTGTTTCCATTGCATTTTTTTCTTGTCTAACAATTTCAAGTATTTTCTCTAATTCTCCCCTATCGAGCCATACACCCTTACAGTTTTGACATACATCTATAAAAACATTAAATTTTTGGATTTCTGTTAGCTGACCAGAACACACCGGGCATTTTAACATACCAATACCTCCTTAGTAATTACTTTTGATTATGGCAGTTATTGAATATTTTCTATTTGGATAATTTTTATGATAACAGTATACTGTAACGGTATAGAAATTTTTAACTGAATAAACTCTTATTCTAGTGGAAATTCCAAAGTCTTTGTAGTGTTCATAAAAATAGAAAGGTATCTGATTAGCCAAATAATGTTTTTTAAAAGAATCATATACATTCCAAGCTGAATTATAGTTAAGTTCTTTTGGATCAATTAGATTGTATATCGGATAGTTAGATCCAACTTTTTTCAAAGTCAAGAGATTAGAATTATAGAATATTGTTTCAATTTTAGAGGAACATATGGCAAGGCACTCAGTTGATATATAATTTTGTTGTGAAGAATTAGTAATAAGGATATGGAGTTGGAAGAGTGCCATAATAAAAGTAAGAAGGATCAAGACCAAGATTATTATTTCAATGATAGAAAAACCTTTCATTTTTTTATCGAGGTGGCCGGACTCGAACCGGCGACCTCAGGCCCCCCATGCCTGCGCTCTGACCAGGCTGAGCTACACCCCGCTTAGGCTACTTATATTGATTCTATGAAAAACAGTTTGTTTCCTCTAAAGTAAAATCAATAAAAATATAGATCAAAAAGTATATGGATAACCTATATCGTAACCTTTTTGTATTTTGGTCCTTATGACTTTGCTTACATAAGTTTTTGTTGTAAAAGCCCCGTAGATGGTTAACTACAAATCTTTGTAATAATCTTTAACTTGTATTTGCTTCATGTCAGTTTTTATATAAAAATCAGAAAAGAGAACGTATCCAGTGCCACCAACGGCAAAATTTATTGCTATTTTTACTTTCCTTATTGAAGATTGGTATATAGAACCAGCTAACCTTATTTGTTCTTCATAATTATATTTTGCAACAATATTCAGTTTTTCTTGAGGAATATCAAATGTCTCCTTAATATACCCGATAAGTATATCTTTATAATCAACTAAAACCTTTTTCTCAGCACTTGTTAATCCTTTTTGCTCAAAAATTTCTCTAATGCTCTTAGGCGTTTCTTTATATTCAGGAGGTTCATATTTATATAAGTTCCAAACATTGTATTCAAATATTTTCAAATCTGCATATAAATCATCATTTTTATATATTCTAGATCTCAATAAACCATCACTTATATAATTATATATTTTTCTGTTTATGAGATCTGCTCTTAATTTGTATAAATCATGTTGTATAATATTATGTTTATAAATACTGTTTACGTTGTAAGTTGCATTTATAACTCCATTATTGTAAGCAAAAGCATTAACAATATAAAGGGAAAAATTTTTACTTTGATAATCAGTAATTGCATTATAGTTTTCTCTTTCTTCCTTTGCAATCATCAGATATCTTTTGTTTGCAAGATATAGTATAGCAACTATTGTAACAACAAATAGTATCATGAAGAGAGCAAATAAGATTACACTTCCTTTCTTCATAACATTTCCTGACTCTATATAATAATAATTTATTAAAAAAGAATTAAAAATTTCTAAACAAAATGTAACAATATTTAACAAATTCAGTTAAAGGAAAACGAATAAGTTAGTAAAAATTATAAAGTAGAAAAACCTTAAAAGAGAAAGGGGGAAAAGTATTGACCTATTTGAAACAAGTTCTATATAATCTCGAAAGAAACCCAAAAGTTCTGTATACTTTACAAAAAGCTAACTCAAATCTCAAAGCCTGGGGATACACTGAACATGGAATAAGACATGCCAAAATAACCTCCCAAAGATCAATGTATATTCTACAAAAGCTCTCACACGCCGAAGAAGACGTATACTTAGCAGGAATAGCAGGATTCCTACATGACATAGGAAATGTTGTATCAAGAGCTAATCATGAAATAAGCAGCTCATTCTTATCAATGGAAATCCTCAAAGAAATGAATGTTAAATATGAACATATAATAAGAATAATGTCTGCAATAGGTTCACATGAAGATAACAGCTTCTTAGATATACCCGACAACATAGCAGCAGCATTAGTTATAGCAGATAAAAGCGATGTTCATAGAAGCAGAGTCCAAAATACAGACATAAAAACTTTTGATATACACGATAGAGTCAACTACGCAGTGGAAAGAGATATTCTCATAGTTAATAAAAATCATTCAAAACATGACATAATACTTGACCTAAAAATAAACATTAATTACTCATCAATAATAGAGTATTTTGAGATATTTTTACACAGGATGAAAATGTGTAAAAGAAGTGCAGAAGTGATATCCTCGGAATTCTATCTAATAATCAACGGTCAGAGAATGGCATGATAAAAAAAATATTTAAAATTTTTAAAATATTTCAAATAATAAGGTTAATTCCAATAATTGTGAAGATAATCATAACAACAATTTGTCTAATTATCATAACATTAATTGAAGCAATCAATAATGAAGAAAATATAAAACAAAAAATGAATAAAAACAAACTTAAAAATACACTAAAATTCAGTACTAACCAGTTAATTATAAAAATGTTTGAAAATATTTTTTCATCTTCGCTAATATTAATGATTATCTCTTACCTATTAGACACAAAGAAAATCATAGAAAGATTTAATAACTATATTAATACCTGTATAGACAAAATATTTGATGAAATAGTTGTTTTAAAAATAAAAACTCTCTTTAAAAAGGAGGTAAAAGGAGGTAAACTGAATTGAAAATAGATTGTATCTTCTGTAAAATAATAAATAAAGAAATAAATTCAGATATAATTTTTGAGGATGAAAAAACAATAGTATTCAAAGACATTTACCCCAAAGCTCCAGTCCACTGGTTAATAGTCCCCAAAAAACACATAGAAACCCACATGGAAATAACAGAAGAAGACCAAGAACTAATGGGACATCTACATATCATTACTCAAAAAGTAGCAAAGAAAAACAGTATAAATAACTATAAACTTATTATGAACTGTGGATATGAAGCAGGACAAAGAGTATTCCATATACACCTACATTTACTTTCAGGGAAAATATTAGGTGAAGTATAGTGCCCAGACAAGAATTAGAATACTTTTTGAAAATCATCAACAAAAAATATCATAAGCCCATAAATTTTGATGTTATATTAGTAACGGGGACATATGGAAAAACCACAACGTCACACTATTTAAACTTATTAATCCAAAAACTAACCAATCTCAAAATAGGATTATTTTCAAAACCACATATCACTAGTATAACAGAAAGAATAAGAATAAACTATAATCCAATACCCCAGCAAATCTTTGAAGAATATAAAACCTTCATAGAAGATATAAACAATGAGTACAATATAGGACTAAATTGGTTCGATAAACTAGTAGCCACAGCTATATTATATTTCATAGATGAAAAAGTAGAATTGGCAATATTCGAAATAGGTATAGGAGGATTAAACGACTCAACAAACGCTATGAATTCAATAATAAACATTATAACCAACATATCACTTGAACATACAGATATACTAGGAAAAACGATAAAAAAAATAGCACAGCAAAAAGCTGGCATAATAAAAAACAAATCCATAGTTATAACTAACACATCAAAAGGATTGAATATAATAAAAGATAGATGTAACCAAACTAACTCAGATTTGTATATACTTAAAAAATTCGTTAAAATAAAGAGAATATCCACGAATTTTCCCCACTACACCTATAGGATCCAACTAGATAACAAACATTACACATTAAAATTTCAGTCTTATTATCTGGTAGAAAATTTCTCAATTGCATTACTTGCTTCATTAATATATACTAAAAATATCACAAAAGATATAAACCTAGAAAACAAAGATCTACAAGAAATAATAAATTCCCTAAATGTTCCACTAAAACTACAAACATTTAAACACAAAAACAAAGAAATAATAATCGATACAGCAAAAGATTATTCATCATTAATGAAATTATTTAAAGAATTACTAAAAAACCAAAAAGATTTCGATGTTATTTTATCATTTTCAAAAGGAAAAGAAATAAAACTAATAAAAAAAATTTTTCTACTACTAATTAGTAATAATATAAGAATTTACCTAACAGAGCACTCAATAGAAGAAAAGAAAATGGGAATAGATCAGTTAATGGAAAACCTAAATAAAATCATGTCAGAAAGTGAAAAAAATAAATTAATTAAACATGTTGAAATTATTCCACCGATAAAAGATAGACAGTCATTATATGATATTTTGGAAACAACAAACAAAAACCATATAGTTATCACTGGTTCATTATATTTCGTTTCAGAAATATATAACCTGTTACAAGAAACACCAATAAAACACAAATAAAGGAGATCAATATGCTACTATTTGGAACTGCAGGAATACCAAACTCTGCTAAAAAAGATACATTCTCAGGTATTATGAAACTAAGGGAGCTAAAATTAGAAGCAATGGAGTTGGAATTTGTACATGGGGTCAAAATATCACATATAAACGCACAAAAAATTAATACCTTTTCAAACAAAAACAACATATCCTTATCTTCACATGCACCATACTATATAAATCTGAACTCATTAGAAAAAGAAAAAGTGGAAGCCAGTATTGTAAGAATAATAAAAACAGCAGAAATATCACACATATGTGGAGCAAGAAACATAGTGATTCACCCAGGATACTACCACAACATGGATAAGTTAGATGCTTACAATAATATCAAAAAAGCTTTAAAAAGAGCAGTGGAAGAAATACAAAGTTATAACGTTATACTGAGAGTAGAAACGATGGGAAAACTGACACAGTTTGGATCACTAGAAGAAGTACTGAACTTATCACAAGATTTGGGACCAAAAGTAATGCCATGTATAGACTTCGCACATCTACACGCAAGAACAATAGGAAAACTTAATACGTACCAAGAATTCTGTCAAATACTTGACAATGTGGAACACAAACTTGGTAAAAAAGGTATAAAAGATATACACATACACGTATCAGGTATAAAATATTCTGAAAAAGGAGAATTACACCATCTTAACCTTAAGGAGTCGGATTTCAATTATATTGATTTCATAAAATCTCTTAAAGATTTAGAAGTTGAAGGTTTAGTTATCTGTGAAAGCCCCAATCTCGAAGAAGACGCAATAATGCTAAAAGAATTATATCATAACTAATTTGGAATTACCTATATTAAAAGTGCACATAATAGATAGGGTTCGGAATTTTGAATCCTTTTACTGCATGCCCACCTTCCAAATCACTCATTTGATCAACAACATTGGCTATTATAGTATAACCCATTTCTTTTATTTTCTTTCTTGAATCGGCTTTATGCTTTCCCACAGCTTCGTCTTCTTTCCTAAATAAAATCCCATCAAAATTTGTAAAACCTTTCTAAAACAGACTTTATAGCAGTGGTGTGCAAACCACTTTCCGATTGTTCCCACTTTTGCCAATCATGATGTAAATAATTACCCATGTAAAACTTCAGATTAGAAAGAGCAGTTTCATATACATCTAAAACTACTGCAGTATTGTCAACTCTACAATAAATGGTTTCTATGTGCTTCATAGCTTGCTTTAGAACATCCTCTATTTGCTTTTCATACTCACCACTCTCTATACAATATTCATATTAATCCCGTAAAATACATAAAATAAAACTAGTAAAATGTAAAAAAACGTAAAAACAATGTTAAAAATTAAGTTTCTTGATAGTAAATTTTATTTATCTGTTTTAGAACCACTGGTGCTAAAAAAGTGGTAATCAATACTACAAATATTATCACAGCGTAAAGTAAATCATTGAATATTTTTGCTTGTCTTCCAAACTCAGCAAAAATAAGGCCAACCTCACCACGAGGTAACATAGAAAATCCTATCATCAATCTTTCTCTTAGACTAACATTGACAACCAATCCAGCCAAAACCTTAGAAAAGATAGCCACTAATCCTATGACAAAAGACAAAATCCAGAATTCATAAGATGCAAAATTTATGGCTTTGAGATTAACCTGTAATCCTATAAAAACAAAAAACACTGGAGTAAATAACCATATGAGAGGTAACACAGAATGTTCAACCTTCTCTATTGTTTGCTTTTTGGTAGACAGGAACTTCAAAAAAGGTATGTTAAAACCTCGGGAAATAGCCAAACCAACTATAAAGGCCCCCAATATCTCTGGAGAACCAAACTTATAAGCCAAAAACGAGAAAATGAATACCACAGAAATAACGGCAGCAGGTATGAAATCAAGGTTTTCCAATTTCTCAGAAAGCACCTCAACCAACTTTGTCATAATCTGAGCTACTAGAGGAGCAAAAACAAAAAATGTTCCCAAATACATAACCAAAACCATGATGTTATTAACCTCAAAAGATAAACTCTGAGATAACTGGACAAGAGCTGCTAAAATAACAACACCAAATATATCATCCAAAACTGCGGCCCCCAAAACAACCTGAGCAAAATTATCCTTCATCCTACCTAAATCCTTTAAAACTCTGACAGTTATACCTATGCTTGTAGCAGCCAAAGTTCCACCAATAAATAATGAAGTAATCAAATTCATCTTTAATACGAAGAAGCAAATAGGGAAAGAAAAAATAATAGGTAAAATAGCACCAGCAAAAGCAACAAGAATTGCATTAAATCCAACCATCCTCAACTGCTTTATATTTGCTTCCATACCAACCTGAAAAAGTAAAAGAACCACACCAATTTCAGCAAGTATTTTAATAACCTCATTGGGAGTAACCAAACCCAAAACGCTTTTTCCCAAAATTACACCAACTAAAATTTCTCCTATAACAGATGGATATCCAAATTTAGAAATGGTATCACCAATAATTCTTGCTAATAAAACAATGAGGCCCAAATACAGGAATATACTGTGGTCCAACCTTATCCTCCAAAATTTTAATATACTTCAATAAAAACAGTCTATCCCTAAACTTTTGTAGTATGTTTAATCATATAGTTTAAAAGGTCAGCAACTCTTGTAGCATAACCCATTTCATTATCGTACCAGGCAAATATTTTCACCATATTACCATTTATAACCTGGGTAGATAATCCATCAACAATCGAAGAATAGGTTGATCCTTTGAAATCCATGGAAACCAGTGGCTCCTCAGTATATGCCAATATTCCTTTCATATAGCTCTGGGAAGCTTCTTTAAGAGAATTGTTTACATCCTCTACTGTAACTTTCTTCTCGGTCAACACAACAAAGTCAACTAATGACACAGTTGGAGTGGGGACTCTTATAGATACTCCTGTAAATTTCCCTTTGAGCTCAGGAATAACCTTCTCAACAGCTTTGGCAGCACCAGTAGTAGTAGGTATCATATTCATAGCTGCTGCTCTTGCCCTTCTGAGATCTTTATGAGCTATATCCAATATTCTTTGATCATTAGTGTAAGAATGTATGGTAGTCATATGTCCAGCAACAATACCAAAATCCTTGAAAACAACTTTAGCGACAGGAGCAAGACAATTGGTAGTACATGAAGCATTAGAAATAATATTATGTTTTGTAGGATCATACTGATTCTCATTGACTCCAAGAACAATTGTTATATCTTCTCCTTTGGCTGGGGCAGTTATAATAACTTTTTTAGCACCTGCTTTCAAGTGTTTTTCCGCCTTCTCTCTTTCAGTAAACTTACCACTCGACTCCACAACTATTTCTACACCCAATTCTTTCCAAGGCAATTTTTCAGGATCTGATTCTTGAAAAACCTTTATTCTTTTTCCATCAATTTCAACGTAATCACTTCCACTAATTACATTACCCCCATAAACCCCATAAGTGCTATCATATTTGAATAGGAATGCATTAGTATGAGGATCAACAAGGTCGTTAATAGCAACTACCTCAAAATCTGGATAATTTTTAAGTATTGATTTAAGAGTAAGCCTGCCTATTCTTCCAAATCCATTTATTGCTATTTTTGTCATTTTAACCCCCTACTTTAAAAGCCAAGGTATTTATATTCCGCCCCCTGACCAAAGCGGATTACTTTGAAGTAACCAAAATTTTGCTCCCTAATATGGGAGAGTTATTCCTTATATATTCAACCAATAATTCCCTTGAGTAACCATAGTTTTTTATAACAGGGTAAGAAGAAAACTCCGTATACCCATCTCCACCATAATATAAAAAATCCACAGTAGAAACAGTATAAAATTCATCCTCTCTAATTTCTTTACCTTTCAAATACCATTTTCCTCCTATATTTTCCAAATCTTCGTTATAATGTAGCTTAGTTTTTTTATTATCAAGGTTGTTAAGTAGTTTTATGATATCACTTCCTCTCATCTTAAATTTAACCAATGAATTTTCAAAAGGAAGTATATTGAATATCTGTCCATAAGTTATTTCCCCTTTATGCAATACATCTCTTATACCTCCATTATTATAAAAAGCAATATCAGATCCACTAACATAAGCCAAAACATTGGCTATAAAAGTTCCCAAATTGAGATTTTTATCCTTATTGTTCTTATCCATTGTAACTTCCGATCTACCTATTATTTTAGAAGAATATTTATCAGCTTCAGAAACATATTTCTGTATAACTGACTTAGCACTTCTGTCTGGGGCTATAATTGCATTTATAGTTGGATAAAGCCTGTACTCAAAACTATTTATTTTCTTATTTTGAATATTTAATTTTATATGTCCAACATATTTACCATAAGAACCAGCTTGAACTATATATATTTTCTTACCGTTATTTTCAACTACAACAGGTTCAAACAACTCTGTGTGGCTATGTCCACCAATTATAAGATCAACATAATCCACATTTTTTGCCACATTCTCATCAACCCTCAATCCACAATGAGATAAAACAATAACAATATCAGGATTATGTTTTAATATATCACTTTTGTAACGTTTCAGCGATTCAATAGGATCGACTATATCCCTGCCACCCAGAGCGTTTGGCATAGTAATCATCTTTGTTTCGGGAGTTAGTAAACCAACAACAGCAACATTTAAACCATACTTATTTAAAACAATAAAGGGTTTTGTATTCTCAAAAATAGGGACGGCATTAGCACACAAAACATTGGTAGATAGACTTTTTACCATCTTAACAAAGGATTCATACCCAAAATCAAATTCATGATTACCTATCACCACAGCATCAAAACCCAAATAATTGTAAAAATCAACAACAGACATACCATGTGATAAGTTTGAATATATGGTTCCTGCACTAAAATCACCAGCATCAAATAAAAATACATTATCATTATTTTCTCTTATATTTTTTATAATAGAAGAAATATACTCAGCTCCAGCAACAGTATAAGAGTACTCCTTATAAACTTTTTGAACCTGAGGCACCAGCCTACCATGAAAATCATTAATGTGAACTATATTAACATCCTTAGCAAAAACAATTAATATTAAAAACAAAAATACTAATACTAAAGTTAGAATTCTCTTCATTAATCCTACCTCCTCACAAATAAATACTATACATAAATCAAATTAATTTTCTTTTGATATATCCTTTCATACTTAATATATTCAAAACTTTTTTGAAAAATCCAAAAATTATTGAGATTAATATAAATAAAATTCAAAAACAAGTTAAAAAACAAAAATGTTAACAACTTGGGTTCAAAAACAGCAAATAGTAAAGGTAAAAAAGATAAAACATTAATAATATTAAGAATCTTTAAGCTTTTCTTAACCCTATCGGGGTTAAATTTCTTCAGAAATGGAAGAACAAATATATTTTTTAATAACCACCATATTCTAGAGTAATTGTAATGACTTTTACCATAAATCCTTTTAAAATGCTTAACAGGATAATTCAATATTAAATCTTTGCCTGATCTACTTATGATTGGTAAGAAACGGTGGTACCCATTAGGCAACTTAATGTCCTTTATAACATAATTTTTATATAATTTTAATGAACATCCAACATCTCTAACAGAGTAACCAGAAACGATTCTAATTAGCAGATTTCCGATATTACTGATACCTACTCTTAAACCTTCACTTCTATTGTTTCTATATCCACTTACAACTTCAGGGTTTTTTTCCAACATTAGCTTAAGCATAGGTATAAGATCTTCAGGATCATTTTGAAGGTCTGCATCTATTGTAGAAACATATTTCCCAGAAAATTTTGAAAATCCTAAACTAAGAGCCGCAGATTGTCCCTGATTCTCATTAAACCTATAAACTTCAATATTAACATTAATAGAATTAACATTGGTATTTTCTATTGTTTGTATTAAGGATTTTGTTCCACTATCAGTACTCCCGTCATCTATAAATAATATTTCAAAATTTCTAAATCCTATTTCTTTTTGAATTCTTTCAAAAGTGTCAATAATCTTCAGATAAAGTAGAGAAACATTAATTCCCTCATTATGGTAAGGAACAATTACACTCAGATCCATACGGTGTGTTTCTCTACTATAGCAGTCAATAACTCTAAAGCAGCATTGAAGTTTCTTTCGTTTTGGATTATTATATCCGCATATTTTTTGGTAGGCTCAATAAATTCGACATACATTGGTCTAACAAAGTTCAAATACTGCTCTATTATTTCATCTATACTCCTTTCCCTTTCTTTAATATCCCTATAAATTCTCCTTATCAACCTAATATCATCGGGAGCCTCAACAAATATCTTTATGTTACTGATTTTTCTGATTTTTTCATCATACAGAGCAAATAACCCCTCAACTATTATTACAGAATTCGGATAAACAACCTCATAAATATTACTTCTGGTATACTCAGCATAGGAGTAAACAGGTTTTTTTATGGGCTTCATATTAAGTAAATCTTCAAGATGCTCATATAATAACTCCCAATCTATAGAATTTGGATGATCAAAATTTATCTTCTTTCGCTCTTCAAGTCTAATATCAGAAAGATCTATATAATATGAATCCATATTAATAAATGACACCCTATCATGTATATTTTTAGAGGCCATGATTTCGATTATACTCTTTGCTACAGTGGTTTTACCCGAAGCACTACCACCTGCTATAGAAATAACAAGCATTAACTATTTATCCTTTCCCTTTATAAAACTCTTCCCATTTCGATTTAAACTCTTCTTTATTCAATTTATAATAATCTCTGTTAATTTCAATATATACCTTATCATCTTCGGGAACATCTTCTTCAGGATAAATAGCTTGGACAGGGCAAACACTTTCGCATGCACCACAGTCTATACACACATCAGGATCTATATAAAGCTGGAATTCTCCGGAATCCTCAGAATCAGTCGGATGAATACAATCCACTGGACAAACACTAACACAAGATCTATCCTTTGTACCTATGCACTTTCCAGTTATTACTCTTGCCATATTTATACCCCCTTCCTACTAATTATTCGTTATCATCAACTCTGAGTCCTTATCAATTATAATATACAGTTTACCATCACAATTGTAAAATATCACACTATCAATAGGAACAGGCAGTAACTTCATATAAAGCTCACCATCCATAACTAAAGAATCAACATTATCAAAAAATATAATTTTATCTCCATATAATCCAAAGTCATTTCTTATACCAAAATTATGCTTAACGTTTTTTATTTCTAATTTATTTTCTGATAAATCCATGTTAAATACATAGTTCTGATCTGTAAGTATCCAAAAATTATGGTCTCCAACCTTCTTTACTTTCTCGACTTCAAAATCGAAACTCAATATTTTCATATCTCCCATTGAATTATCTATAAAAATAAAAGCTCTTGTATCCAATAAAACTGTAAAAAAATTGTTAAAAACACAATCAACAATTGACAGAATCTCAACAATTTCAATCTTTTCACCAACTATTTCCATTAATATTTTATTCTTATCTTTATATATAATAAGAACTTTATCACTAAATGTATCTAACATTAGAACATCTTCAAAATTAGTAATATCAAATTTTATAAGCAGATCCTGCTTTACTAGAAACTCATTTTTTTGAATATTGCTTTCACATAAAGATATATTTTGTTTCAAATTATTTGATATCTCAACTTGAATAATATTTGATCTATACTCAAAATATAATATAATCTTATCATTGGTAAATTCATAATTTAACATATTAATTGATCTGATAAACTGTTGAATGATATCTTCCTTCTTTTTTTGAATCTCAAAGTATTCTTGTAATATTCCTTGATTCCTTCTTAATTTCTTAATGTCAAAAAAATGCTTTAATTCAAAAGATTCGTAATCGAATATTTTTACTTCAGTATTATTTGATATTAAAACAACACCGCTATAATCAAAACTGACAAAATTGTTATTTTTTGACAATAATCTGTTATCTTTCATATTCTTTGAAATATATAACTCATTGACAGCAAAATATTCATCATTAAAAAAAACAAAGAATAATTCATTATTTTTTGAAATTCTCGTATTTCTATACATAAGAAATCCTTTCAACAAATAATTATCAATTGGATAAAAATTATCAACATGCAAATTATCAAAAGTTAATCTGATTAAAAAAGAATCACTCTTATCAAATGAAATTATTTCAATATTATCATTTATTTCTTTCTCAACAAAAGTATACTTAAAATTGTTACTAACGTAATCGGATAAATATATATCCTTAATACTGAAATCATCCAGCTTTATAATTCTTACCCTTCCCAAATTATTCAACAAATGATTAATTTTATTAACATTAAATAAAGGAATATAGATATTATCAACCAAAAAGAAAACTGGACCGACATTCTTAGTATTTATAGATTTTAGCTCCTCATAATACTCAAATTTTCTATCCAATTCTATTTTCCTTAAACCAATATGGTCAATCTTGTAAAAATTCTCAGCGGAAACAATATATCTATCATATATATTTAATATCTGTTCTTTCAACGAACCAACAAATTCCAAAGATAAAGGATCATAACTATTAATAGAAAATAACTTAAGAGTATTCATTGATATATTACAAGCGATCAGAAAAATTTTATCTTGAATTGTAACTACTTTCTCGAAATCCCAATACTGTGACCTTTCTTCCCAAAAAGGAACAAGATAAGTATCAAATTTACTATTCCCATATATCTCTACAAATCCACCATCTCTAACAATAATAAACCTGTCATCAAAAATTTTAATATCGTTAATTGGAAAACTAATGTCATATTTGTCATAGAGTTTATTACAATAAAAAATCATTTTAGTAGATATACCTTAACTTTTCTTCTGCCCCACATTATAGCCTCATCGTAAGTTTCAAAATACAAATCTATTTTAAATCCCTTTATAGCGGATCCCTTATCCGAAGCTACAGCATAACCATATCCTTCTACATAAATTTTGGTTCCAAGCGGTATAACATTCGGATCAACAGCTACTATCCCTCTTCTAACCCTTTCTCCAGTGTAAGTATAATAGCCCACACCACCAATACCAGCAGTATAACCAGTACTTTCCATAATATAGTAACTCTTACCATCCAGCTGATACAGAGGAGCAATACCAATTTCAATAACTTCATCAACACTTCTTTCTAGCATCTTTTTACTTAACAATTCAGACGTTTTTTCACCATCAAAGTCAATATGGACAACATAATTTTTTAATATTCTTCCATTTCGACCTTTCCTAATTATTCTCTTTTGCCCCTGTCTTAAATCCATTGTATAAACAACTTTTGTTTTATATGGTATTTCAACTTCGTAGCTCTTAATAAATCCAATATTAACTCCAACATTTCTATAGACTGGACTATTAGAAACTGGAATGAAACCTTGTTCCAAATCTACAAACTCAATACTCTTAACACTATTAATTCCCAACTTTTTGAGCTCTGGCCATAACTTGTTCATAACAATTTTCTTTACTTCTTTATCAGAATAAAATCCATAATAGGAAGCTTTATATGTTTTTCTGTTAAAAATGAAAGTAAAATTTTTCAATGTATAAAATTTACAACCACTGAGCAAAAAAGAAGAGGCAAATCTGCTAAATCTCACTTTTCTATTATCAGAAGATAAAATAACAAAATCCTTTGATTTATCAATACCTACACGCCTTAGAACATCCTTTACATTTTCAGAAAAATTGGTTTTTAATTTGAAAGCTCTATCATCAATTTTTACAATCAAATCATAGTTTTTATATATATTAACTTGATCTTTTTCTATTTTAATAGTATAAATTTCACTATTGATCTTATCAAAATTGATTTTCTTGAAACCAAATTTTATTTCCTGTTTGTATATACCATTTTTATCATAGTAATTGACTCCATAGAAAAAAGGATTTTGAGAAATAAAAAGCGTTATTAACAAAATAGTAAAGATCAGAAATAAACTATTTTTCATCTTCATTTTCTATTTCCTCTTCACTCTCTATTAGTCCATATTCTTCAAGAGTTTTTTCTAACAACTGTATGTATAAACTTCTTTCGATATATCCCAGGATATAGAAAGCTTCTTCCTCATCAAGTTTATAACCAATCAGAAGATCCATAACTTCTTGTGCTATTTCCTCAAGTTTATCCAGAGTTCTCATAATAACACCTCTCTATACAATTCTTTATTCAATTAGCGCTTATTATCTTATATTTTATATCTTTTCCTTGGATTTTGAGATTGAATTCCCAATTTGTAATAGCTTTAAATATTTTTTGTATATCCAAATCTGCCTGTTTGAGAAAATTATCCAATTCTTTTAAAAGCTTATTTTTATCTTTTGACAATTCTTTTAGTTTCTTAGTAAACTTTGAGTGATTTTGTATAGCAATCCACTCATTCATATTTTCTATGGCTTGTGCAATCTTATCAGGTTCATTCTCTGTATTGATGATCTTTTCCACTTTCTTCTCAAGTTCAGGAATAAACCTTTCTATCATTTTTTCGATGATTTTAGCAACTGGGGCTTCGGTAGTTATACTGTAGTAATCCTGATTACTTTCTATCTCTTCATATAAGGGAACTATTTTTATTTTTATTTTCCTATTATCATTGACCAAAAGTTCAAACTCCCTACCAATAATGGGAACAGAAACGGTTTTTTTAACAGATTTTATTTTTAATGTTCTTTTGTCTTCAAATTCTTCTTGTTCTTCTCTTTCTATTTCTTCCAATCTATTTTGTAAGCTTGACTTTTCTTGCCTAATCCTTTGAAGAGTCTCAAGATTAAATTGATAATCTTGATTATCTGGGCTATCACCACCCTCAAGCTTGGCTTCTTGAATTTTCTCTCTTTTCTCTCTTTCTTCTTCAGAGAGTTTTTTCAATTTTTCTAATATTTTCTTTTTTATATCTTCCATAACTACCTCCTAATATTAAGGATTGATTTAGCTTGATCTATGGTAGCTATCGGGCGTCCAAGTTCTTCAGAAATACTCACTATTCTTTTAACTAATTCTTGATTAGTAGCCAATACCCCTTTTTTATAATATATATTATCTTCCAGACCAGTTCTAACAAACCCACCCAATATGATAGATGAAACGTTAATAAGCAGTTGATTTTTACCAGTTGCGGCAGCAGACCAGGTAAAACTTATCCCTCTTCTCCTTAAATCATTAATCATAAACAATAGGGTTTCAACATTTGCCGGAGCTCCCCACTTAACACCCAACACAAAATCAATATGTACAGGCTCATCGACATAACCATTTTTTACCAAATATTCAACCATCTCCAACATACCCAAGTCATATACCTCTAATTCAGGTTTTATATTTAACTCCTTCATCCTCAAGGCCAAATTCTGAATATAAGATTTAGTATTAATGAAAACATCATCACCGAAATTCATAGTGCCTAAATTGAGTGTTGCCATATGTGGACCAAGTTTCAGAGGTTCCATTCTTTCCTCTTCACTCATACCCACCGCACCACCAGTGGTAAATTGAACAATCATAGGAACCTCTTTCTCTATCAATTCCTTGACCCTCTGAAAATACTCAACCTTACTTGAAGGAGTCCCATCCTCTTCCCTAACATGTATATGTGCAATCCTTGCACCCAAATGATAACATTCAATAGCCTGTTTAGCTATATCCTCACACTTTATAGGAATATTGGGATTTTTTTTGGGGCTAACCTCTGCACCCACCAAAGCAACAGTTATTACCAAAGGATCAAACATACTATAAAATTTCTTTAACTTTCTTGTAGATAGAAATATAATCCAAATTATGGTAACTAAGCAATTCCTGTGAAGGAGCACTCAAAGGAATCTTATCAACTCCAAAAACATTAAAATAATCCACACTGTGGTTAATCTTCAATAAGATTGAAGCCAATATTTGGCCAATCCCACCGTAAGTACTATGTTCCTCAAAAACAAGTATTTTTGATATCCCCTGCAGAGCCTCCTTCAAATACATCTCATCTATTGGTTTAATCGTATAAACATCAATAACTCTAATATCTATGCCATCTTGCTTAAGCAAATCGTATGCTTTTAAAACTTCAAAAAGAGGAACACCATTGGAAAAAACTGCAACTCTATCGTTCTCAGATTTACGAATAACTCCAACTTTCCCAATCTCAAAACTATTATCTAAACCATAAATATTTGGAGTGGAAGGCCTGGATGTTCTAAAATAAACAATGCCTCTCAGTTTACCTGCGAAATAATCTTCAAATACTTTCAGCAACAACTTTTGAGCACTAATAGAGTCAGCAGGATATAAAACAGTACTTTCTATAAGAGATGTAAACATAGATAAATCTTCAAGAGCCATCTGAGAAGGACCATCTTCACCTATAGAAACACCAGCATGAGTGCCTGTAAATATAACAAGAGGTGGTTTAGAGTACATCATCATCCTTATAAAATCAAAAGCTCTCGTAAAAAAAGCACCAAAAGTTGAAAGATAAACAATAAACCCATTTTTAGCAATCCCCAAAGCCATACCTGTCATAACCTGTTCAGCTATATGACACTGAATAAACCTTTCGGTATACTCCTTTTCAAAAAGCTCAGTGTAAGTTGAATTTTTGACATCAGCATCCAAAACAATAAGATTCTTAACACTCTTACCTATTTTTGTTAAGGCAACAGAAATAGCTTGCCTTGTTGCCATAGGTTTATCCTCAATATCTATATCTAAATTTCCCTCAAAAGATGAGACATTATTACTAAAATGATAATTTTTGTAAGTTACTTGTATAGATAATTCCTCGTTCTTAATATCCAACTCTTCTATAGCCCTATCTAAGAGTTCTTTAGATTGTATAGGTTTACCATGCCAATTTTCCTTATCCTCCAGAAAAGAAACTCCTTTACCTTTAAAAGTTTTAGCAACAATGGCAAAAGGTTTATCTGAACCTTGAGTAAAACGCTGGTAAGCCAAATCTATTTCCTCTATATTATGTCCATCAACTATGACACAATCCCATCCGAAAGAAACAATTCTACTATAATACTCATCCAATTTGTGTTTGAAAAGTGTTTCCTCACTCTGGCCAAGCCTATTAACATCCAAAATTAAACATAAGTTATTTAAATTGTATTTTTTAGCAATATTAAGAGCTTCAAAATTACTACCCTCCAAAAATTCACCATCTCCAGCCAAAACATAAACCTTAGATGGAATTTTATAGTACTTTCTTGCCCATGCAGCACCAACGGCTATTGACAAACCTTGGCCAAGAGAACCAGTGGCATATTTAACTCCCCTCAATTTAACCGAAGGGTGTCCCTCCAATAGACTACCAAACTTTCTGAGAGACATCAAATCCTCGTTTATTATTCCAGTTTTTTTGTAGATAGAATAAAGAAGAGGAGCAGCATGCCCCTTAGACAGAATAAACTCATCGTGATTCAATTGAGGGTAATTCTCAGGTTCGAATACCAAGTGTTTGAAAAATAAAACCACCATCAATTCAACAGAAGAAAGACAAGTGGTAGGATGCCCAGATTTAGCTTCATAGGTGCTCTCCAACACATCCTTTCTTACAAGTTTACAAATTTCAGACAATTTGGTTAGTGTGATCATTGTTTTTGAGTGGAGCCGAGGGGATTTGAACCCCTGACCTTCTCGGTGCAAACGAGACGCTCTCCCGCTGAGCTACGACCCCATTTCTATATAAAATTCCACAACCACAAAAATAAACCTTCTTTATCTAAAAATATCAAAAAATATCAAAAAATTTCAATCAAATTCAAAAACTATATGGCCCACTATAAACGCCAGTATCAAGAACAATATAATCTATTAATGTATGTGGAGTAACATCAAAAGAAGGATTGTAAACTCCATAGTTTTTATCAGTCAAAAAAATTTCTCTTATTTTAATTATTTCCTCTTTACTTCTTTCTTCAACATTAAATAACTCCAAATTATCAAGATTATAATCCACAGAGGTATTGGGAGCGGCAACGATAAATGGTATATTAAAATATTTACAAAGAATGGCCAGATTTAGAGTCCCTATTTTATTGGAAGTATCACCATTTCTTGCTATCCTGTCAGCTCCAACAATAACAATATCAACCAAACCTTGAGACATTACATAAGCAGCAGCATTATCTGTTATTATCTTGAAATCAATATCCTCCCTTTTCAATTCCCAAGCCGTTAATCTACTGCCTTGCAAATATGGCCTTGTTTCATCAACCCAAACAAAAACCTTTTTACCCGTATACTCTCTGTGAGTATACTTTATTATACCCAATGCAGTGCCTAAACCAATAGTTGCCAAAGAACCAGTATTACAATGAGTTAAAAAATTAACTACTTTCTTATTCTGGTCAACTAAACTCTTTATTAGATTAAGCCCATTTTTAGCAATATTGATGTTTTTGCTCTCCTCAGTTTCTATAACTTCAAAAATGAAATCCACAATTTTTTCTTTATAATTCTTATGATCCCCCAAATATTTCTTAAAATGATTAAAATAGTTAAAAATATTAACAGCTGTTGGTCTGGCTCTCTTCAAAAACTCCATATCATTTTCTAAACTATTTCCCAAATATAAACCCAGGAGAGCCACAACACCTATAAGAGGAGCACCCCTAACATTCATCTCTTTTATTACATTATATACATCATTTATATTTTTCAGTTGAATATATTTCTCTTCAAAAGGCAAGAGTTTTTGATCCAAAACCCAAAATTCATTGGTATTAAAATCAAGTTTTATATTATCAAAATCTATTTTGTAATACATCTTTCACAAAAACGTCAATTAGGTATTAGCAGCAGCTATGTTAAAATCAACAATGACTCTATTTTCTAACCCAAAATACTCACTTATTTTTGATCCAAGCCAATTCTAAAATCATCCATATTCTAGCCTTTCATTAAAATATATAAGCTTTAATTAGAAAAATTAAACATAATTAAAAATCTATTTAACATTTTTTTTACATATCAAAAAAAAGAAACAAACCTACAATTTGCTAAAAAAGGGAATATAATAAATAAAGAATAAATTTTAATATATGAGAAACATAAAATACAAAACAGATAAACTAAAAAACAATCTTACAAGAATAGAAAATTAAAATGCAAAACATAAGAGATCAAATACTAAAAATAATAGAGAATACAGAAGAAGTTATAAATGTAGAAGAACTCGAAAAAAAGCTAACAAAAAAAGAAAAACTAACAGTTAAATTGGGTATAGATCCCACAGCAAATAGTATTCACTTAGGGTTCGCTGTGGTCTTAAGAAAATTCAGACTATTTCAAGATCTGGGTCATGAAACTTTCTTAATATTGGGAGACTTTACTGCACTAATAGGGGATCCATCAGGAAAAAATAAAACCAGACCAATGTTGACAAAAGAGCAAATACAAGAAAACTTAAAAACATATATACCCCAATTAGGCAAAATAATAGATCTATCAAAAACAAAAATAGTATATAATTCAGAATGGCTTTCAAAAATGAAACCCGAAGAAATAATTAAGTTAACCTCTCAATACACTCTAGCTCAAATGTTAGAGAGAGAAGATTTCAAAAATAGATACAGATCCAATGAACCAATCTCACTTCATGAGTTGTTATATCCATTATTCCAAGCCTACGATAGTGTCCATCTAAAAGCAGATATAGAACTGGGAGGAATAGACCAAAAATTTAATTTTTTAGTCACCAGATACATACAAGAAAAATACAACCAGGAACCTGAAATAGCAGTTATGATGCCCATACTTGAAGGAATAGATGGAATAAACAAAATGAGTAAATCATTAAATAACTTTATTGGGATAGATGAAAAACCCCTAGACATGTTTGTAAAGGTTATGTCTATACCAGATAATTTAATAAAAAGGTATTTTAATTTATGCACAAGTATCCCTTCAGAAAACGTTGACAAGTTATTCAGTTTATATAACAATCCCAAAGATATAAAGCTCATATTAGCTAAAGAAATTGTAAGTATATACCATGGAGAAAGCAAAGCCAATGAATCTTATGATGAATTTATAAACATCTATTCCAAAAGAGAACTACCATCAAATATTCCCCTAATTAAATTGCCAAAATCATTGATAGATAATGATAACAATATCAATATAATAGACGCCTTGTATTTAACAGGACTAGTAGAAAGTAAAGCAGAAGCAAAAAGATTATTATCACACGGAGGAATATATCTAAACGGAAATAAAATTACTAGTAAAATAGTGAAATATTCAGATCCCTTTATTTTAAGATTAGGTAAATTTAACTATTACTCACTAATAAAAGAATAATGGAACTTTTCAAGAAAAATAAATCTTTTTCATCAATCGAAAGTTTCTCATTAGCCGAATACATATATCTTCTAAATTATACAAATGAATTAATAAATAAATACGATCAGGGACTACTTAACTGTATACTTGGTAATTACTCAATTTTAATACTTAACCAAGGTAACACTGTACTTGGAAATTATATTACTCAAATACTTTTAAATCTAAAAAAGTTTTATTTTAACATTGACATATTAGAAACACCTCCTTTTTTAAATGATTTCTATGAAACCGCAATAATCATCAATAGTAATATCAACCTGCCAATAGAAAATTTAATATACATAAACAGGGATACTTTTTCTATAATACTAGCACTGTCAATGTTTATATATAGCAGAGATTCTTTTGAAAACAAACCAAACATTATCACAGATGAAAAAATACTTAAAGAAGTAGATAAAAATACTTTTAACCATCTTATTGACAAAATAATCAACAAAAAGGAGTATCTGTATTTTTTAAAAAATTATCAAATAGGTAATGAAATTGAATTTATTCCTCAACGAGAACTACTCTTTATTATATTGGGAATAATAATAATCCTATCAAGAAAAATATGAATGAAATATTAAAAAAAGTTAAAGAAATAAAAAAAGAAAATTTAGAAAAAATTATAAAGAAAATAGAAAGTATATCGGATTTTTCAAATATAGAGTACATTAATTTACTAAAAGAAAAGAATAATATAGAAGAATATTTAAAATACTACGAGGAGTATGAAAAAATACAAAAAGATATTAATGATGCAAAAGAATTACTAGAAATTGAAAAGGATCCTAAAATGCAACAATTCTATCAAGAAGAAATAACCAATCTATCACAGAAAATAGAAAAAATAGAACATGAATTATGGAACTTAATTATAGGGCAAAGTGAAGAAGATAATAAAAATGTGATAGTAGAAATAAGAGCCGGTACTGGAGGAGAAGAGGCAGCTTTATTTGCTGCAGATTTATTCAGAATGTATTCAAAATTTGCAGATAAAATGAAATTTAGAACTGAAATTTTAAATACGAATTACACCGATTTGGGCGGAGTGAAAGAAATAGTATTCCTAATAAGTGGTAAAAATGCTTACAAAACTTTCAAATACGAAAGTGGTACACACAGAGTCCAAAGAGTACCAATAACAGAAGCAAGTGGTAGAATACACACATCAACTGCAACAGTAATAGTATTACCAGAAATGGAAGAAAAAGAAGTAATAATAAAAGACGATGAAATAGAAATGGAAACCTTTAAAGCTGGAGGTCCAGGTGGACAAAATGTCAACAAAAATGAATGTGCAATTAGAGTGAGACATATACCAACAGGAATAGTTGTCACCTGTGCAGATGAAAGAAGTTTACACCAAAACAAAATGAAAGCACTCAAAATACTCCGAGCAAAAATAGCACAAATGGAAAGGGAAAAACAAGAAGAAGAATTGAGAAAACAGAGAAAACAACAGGTTAAAACAGGAGACAGAAGTGAAAAAATAAGAACATATAATTTCCCTCAAAATAGAATAACAGATCACCGAATAAATTTGACCCTGCAAAACTTGGAGTCAATATTAGAAGGAAACTTAGAAGAGATCATAAGTGAACTCCAAAAAATGGAAATACTAGAAAAAATAGAAGAAATAAAACAAACAATATCATGAATATAGAAATCTTTAAGAAATTTGCCGATAGTTTTCCTAAGTACTATAAAATAAAAAACCCTGGGTTCATTCTAATGACAAAATACTACATTAGAAAGCCAACATTCAAATATTTGTGGTTTTTATTCTTCAAAGATCCCCTAAGAATACTAGTCAATTTTTTTATTTACGTTATTCCAATAATAATAAAAGAGTTTATTAACAAATTATATAACAAAAAACATAGTTTATATTCGGATATAGATAAAGATCAAGCGATAGATTATTTTAGTAAAGGTCAAGGTTTTATAGCCATAAGTTATTGTCAAAAACCACAAGGTTGTCCAGATGGAAGGTTTTCTACAAAATGCTCAGCAAGTCACCAATTTTGCAGGTCATGTTTTCTATCAAATATCAAAACCAAAGCTGATCAACTAAACCTAGATTTCTATGTAGTTTTAGGTGACTATGATAGTGTATGGAATATACTCAAAAACCAATTCTTCAAGAGAAAAAAAGGAGTATATATATTAACAGTTTGCAGTATGGTTATGAATGTGATAAAATACTTATCTCCATTGTTTGGTTTTAAATGTTTGATAATCCCGTTTATCAAAGGTGAATGTAAAACATTAGCAGCTTATGAATTATCGGAATTTGGATACAAAAATGTCCAAACAGATATATCAACACAAAACAAATCACTATTAATGGATATCTTAAATAAGTCTATAGAGAAAAAAATGATGAGCAAAATTAAAATTGAAGGTGGTGTATATGAGAACCTCCAACCCACTAAGTAAAATAAATATAGCATTTTTGATATTTTTTATAATGATAGTAACAGCAATTGTTTTGGGAAATAGTTCTTGGAAACTCAGAGTAAAAGGATCAAATAAGGAAGTAGCAACCAATCCTATAATTAAAGGAACCTCAGTTTTTGTTGATATATACGATCTAAGCAACCTTTTCAACATAGATTATGAAGTAAATTTAACTCGTAAATATGTATTATTTCATAAAATTCCAACAGTTCCGAATCAACTACCACAGCAGACTAAACAAACAACCCAAAATCCCATACCGAAAGACCAAAATTTAATATCTTCAACTCCAAAAGTTCCGGAACAATCAATTAATACTAATCACATCTTGTATACTAAACTTTCAGAGGTAAAAACAATAGTTATCTCCAATCCAATAGATGAAGTAAAAAAATTGGATGATAATAATTATAAAACATATACCGAAGATTTTGAGAATCTTGATAATATCATAAAATCTTCTTTTACAGATAAGTCGTTCAAAACGATAGTATTCGATAAGAATTTCAAATTAGACAAATTCGACATAAAATTGGTATCTAAATATCTTTTTGAAAAAAACATAGATGGAGCAATTATTCCCGTGGTAAAAAAATATTACTATTTTGAAAAAGAAGGAAACGCATTGGTTCCAACAGTAGAAATACAAATAAATTACATCTTTATAAATAAACAAGGAGAAATACTATTTTTTAATGTGCAAAACATATCAAGAAGTATAGCTGTTCTCTCAAGTGGTTCAGTAAGATACAGAAAATCAAAACTTCTAGATCTATCAAAAATGTCTGTTGAGTTTTTTATAAGAGATTATCAGGAATATTATCAGATCTTGGAAAAACAATAGGGAGGATAACAATGGAGGGTAAAAAAGAGGAAGAAAGAAATCCAGAAAATTCAGAAAATGCAGAAAATGAGCAAGAAATTACAGAAGAAGAAAAGCTTCCGTTAGTAGACTTCAAATTCAAAGAGAGAAGAAAAGAAGAAAGAAAGATATTAACCCCCGCACGCCTAGTAAAAATAGTTGTACACTATGACCAAGATTTAATAGTTGAGAAATGGATTAGTGTAGTAGACATATCTAGACACGGAATGAAAATAATAATAGACATACCTCTGAAGTTAGCAGAAAATGTAAAAATAGAGTTCTATACTTCAAAAGAACCCATACAAACAGAAGCAAGGATAGCCTGGTGTAAAGAATTAATAAAAGGTTCTGGCTTGTACGCAGCAGGATTAGATTTGGCAAAGTTAAGTCAGGAAAGTTTTGAAACCATAAACAGTTTTCTAATGAATTTTGCTCCATTCGAAGAGAGAAAAGCTGTAAGAGTAAAAAAACCATTCCTTGTAGAACTAAAGACACAGAGAGAAGTAAAAAAGTTTTACACATATGCAGTAGATCTATCATTAACAGGAATGAGAATTATCAATGACTTTGAATTACCAACCGAAGAGGTTATATTAATCAAGGCAATATTGGGTGGTAATGAAACAGAATATATAAAAGCTAAAGTTGTTTGGCAAGAAAACAAAACTTTTGGAGTCGTAATAGGAATAAATTTCATTGAAGCAAACAAAGAAGATATAGAAAAAATAAAAGACTTCATATACAGTTCATAAAAGGAGATACCGTTATGAAACACATTTATATCACAACCCCAATATATTACCCAAACTCGGATCCACATATAGGAACAGCGTATACAACCTGTATAGCAGATTTTTTAGCTAGATACTATAAACAGAGGAACTATGATGTGTTTTTTATGACTGGTAACGATGAAAACAGTATTAAGGTTTATGAAACAGCACAAAACCTTAAAATTGATACTCCTACATATATTAACCAGATGGCAGAATTATTTAAGCAAATATGGCAAAAGCTAAGCATAGAATACGACAAGTTCATTAGAACAACAGATGATTATCACATAAAGACAGTTGAATTTGTATTCAATAAACTATATGAAAAAGGATACATATATAAAAGTCATTACGAAGGATGGTATTGCAAAAGTTGTGAAACATTTTGGACAAAGACAAAAGTATCAGAAAACAGAATCTGTCCCAATATAGAATGCCAAAAACCTTTAGAAATAGTGAAAGAAGATAACTACTTCTTTAGATTATCTGCTTTTCAAGAAAAGCTTCTAAAGTTCTATGAACAGAATCCAGAAACGATATTCCCTAAAAGCAGATACAATGAAATAGTGTCATTCATAAAGATGGGCCTACAGGATATATCAGTAAGCCGGAAAAATGTAGAATGGGGTATAAAAGTCCCTTTTGATAAGGAATACACAATATATGTATGGATTGACGCATTAACTAACTATATCAGTGGTATTGGTTATCCAGATAACTTTTTAGAACACTACTGGCACAATAGTTATCATATTATGGGGAAAGATATAATACGTTTTCATGCAGTAATATGGCCATCAATTTTAATGGCATTAGATTTAAATTTACCTAAAAAAATCATAGCTCATGGTTGGCTAACAACACCAGAAAACCAAAAGATATCCAAGTCCAAAGGCGGAGATATGTTTAACCTAAAAAATTTTGTTCTCAATAAACCAAATTATTTAATAATGGGATTAAGATATTATCTATTAAGGGAGGGCTCTTTTGGAGAAGACATACCAGTTAGTTTAGAAAGATTTCAACAAGTATATAACTCCGAATTAGCGAACAACATAGGGAATTTGGTATCAAGAGTTCTAGCACTAACTCAAAAAAACTTAGATAGCATCGTATACAAGAAATCTGAATTTAGTTTCATACATAATTTTTCACAAAAAACAATCAATGATTTTGAAAGTAGTGTAGAAAATTTTGAATTTTCAAAATCCATGGATTCATTAATAGATTTAGCCAACTTTCTAAATAAAAAAATAGAAGAAAATAGGCCATGGGAATTAGCAAATGATAAAGAATCATTAAATAAATTAATGTTCGAATTAATTTACGGAATAATATTTATTGCAAAACTGATATATCCGGTTCTACCTTATATATCGTCAAAAATACTCGATCAGCTTGGAATAGGGGACTTAAACATCGATGAAAAAGTGTTAGACAAAATAGAAGTGAGGTACCGTGAGTCTTTATTCCCAGTATTAAGGAGTAATGCGGATATGGTTTAATTATTTATAGAATATAATAAAAAAGGGTCCCCCTGGGACCCTTTTTTGCTGTTGGCATTGTTAGCTATTTTATCCGCCGCCACCGAGAGCTCTTGCCCAGTTTTGAGCTATTTGGGACTGAGTCTTGAAAGCATTCATTCTGTTTTCTTCATGCATTTTTCTTATTGCTCTGTTGGTGTCAAGAATCATTTTTTGCATTTCTTGTTGGTGCTTCTTTTCTGACAACATATCTGATAGAACCATATTTTCGAGTTCTCGTCTGTTTTCATTGGCTATTTGCTGTCCTCTGTAATAATTTATTATTGGGTCCCATTGGTGTTGCACCATGATTGGGTACGCTGAATTATCAAAAGTCCCCATCCATGGGTTAATACCAAATCCTCCCATTTTACTACACCTCCTTCTTTATTGCATTCAACATATATATATAACAAATAGAAAAAAATGAAAATATAAAGAGTAAAAATTTACATTTTTTTTACAAACAGAACCCAAACCATCAAAAAATATAAAGGTATCAAACTTAAAAAAATTGAAATAGATAATAGAGAAAAATGAACTTTGATCTAATAATAACAGGTAATACTTTCGGTAGTTTCTTAACACTGTTTTTATTAACCAAAAACTTTGATATAAGTGTAGCACAAATTATACCAGAAATAAGTATAATAAGAGATATGAAACTTTTCATCCCCGCAAGTACATTTAAAAACATTCCGATCCCGTTTAAAACAATAATGGAAAACGATTTTCAAACGTACAATAGAATAAGCCTTTATTTGTTTAACCAAGAAAAAACCTTACAAAGTGAAAAGAAAATAATCATTTCAACAACCCTAGATAAAATTAGAAAATTCTTACAGAACAATATCAAAAATCCTAGAAAGTACAAGACTTTTCAAGGAACCATCAAAGAAGTGCATTTTAATAATGATAAAATATTCATAAAATTGTCAAATAATAAAATTATTTCTTCACAATACTTAATTGTGTGTGATGACTTCTGGGGTAGCATATGGAACCTTATAAATTTTAAACCTCAACACACTGGAGGATGGATCATAAAAACACCATTAACTACAACAATTAAATCTAAACCCTTTATAGCTTTTGGTTATTCAAAAAAGGGAACCATATTGAGCGATTCAGAAAACATAATTTTCGCAAAACATATAAACAAAGAATATACAATCGAAGATTTAATAAGTAACTTTTTACTTACCAATAAAATAGTAGAAAAATTAGTTATAAAAGATTGGAATAAATATGTCCTCCCATTTACAACAAAAAATTATAGTTTCCACAACGAAATAAAAAATAAGAAAATATTTTTCGTTACAGAATACTTGGGATTAGTTAACTGTTTTCTACCAGAATATACAACACTTACTTCAATGCTAGCAAGAGAATTATCTGATCATCTGGATACAAAAATAAAAACTCTAGAAGATTTTACGCCTCTACTCAATAAAATCATAGAATACAATCAAATCTTTCTTAAATTGAGCAATTTCATTAACAGCTTCCCTCTAATTTTCTTTAAAAATGAAGAAAAAGATAAGCTAATAATCGACATACTCATAGGAAATATAAATCCTCAAATTATGGATGATAGACTCAGAAAAATATTTGAAAATTATGATAGAAATTTTGAGGTTACTCTATCAGAAAGAGCACTGACAGAATCATAGTTTCCAACCACCAGCAACCTCTATCAATTGACCAGTTATATAATCAGATTTGTCACTGATTAGAAATTCAAAAGCATCACAAATTTCAGTTAGCAGAGCGGTTCTTCCCATTGGTATCTCTTTTAAAGGTTTTGTGACAGAGTTTTCGGCAACTCCAACACCTATAACATTAACTGTTATACCTTTTTTAGCTAACAATTTTGCTAAACTCTTAGCATATATCAAAACCCCAACTTTCGATATATCATAAGCAGTTGTATAAGGAGAAGCTTTAATCATATTAGTTCCAGCAAAACCCAAAAAAACTATTCTCCTTTTAATATAAGGTAAAAAAGCACTAGTCAATAAAAAAGAAGTATTTAAATTTGAATCTATTATATACTTCCATTCATCAAAACTTGTCTCTAAAATACTTTTATATAAATAATCACCAACATTGTTAACAATAACATCAATGACTTTATTTCTATTAGTTACTTCACGAATTAAATCAATAACTTGATTATAATCAAGTAAGTCAGCCTTATAGAGAGGAACATCAATAGAATATTTTTCCTTTATTTCTCTTTTAAAAACCAGAGCTTGTTCTTCACTTTTTCGGTAATGAATAGGTACAAAATATCCTTTCTCGATTAACCTAATTGTTATAGCTTTTCCTATACCTTTTGCATTTCCTGAAACAAAAGCAAATTTTCTCTCCATACTAAACCCTTTTTCTCAAAACTATTCCAATCATCATACTACCCAAAGGAAAAGTTATAATATTACCAATTATTGTAACAAACCCAACCGACATAAACAAACCAATAAATAAAAAACTAACAAAATTAGTTAAGTACGAAACAACAGCTTTTTTCAATACAGTAGAAATTTTCACAAAAAACACTCCTAAATCAAATTCTTTAACATTGGTATTAAAATATACTTGATTTTCTAATATAAAATGTACAATAAAAACGATAACTAAAGTAAGAGAAAAAGAAAACATAATAATATAAACAATTAATTTTAAAAAGATCCCCATTAAAAAACCAATAACTGGTAAGCTAGGAATAAATTTTACCAGAAGACTACCAATACCAATAGCCATCAGAAAAGAAATAGCAAAAATAAATACAGCAATAAACGAAGCTATATAACCTTCAATAATGTAATTTATCTTATTTTTATCAAAAGTATGAATAAAAAAGAAAAAATCGGATAAATCAGATTTCAAATTCTGATAAATATCTTTATAAACCATTAGAAAGTAACCATGCAAAAATGGAGAAATAAAAAAACTACCAAATGATATGGATAATAAGAAAAACAGAATGGTAATAAAATTAATCTTATTCAGGCTACTAACAGCTCCAAAACAATTAAAAAAAGCAAAAATGACAAACCCTAAAATAAGTACAACTATAAGCAAAGCAGTAGCGGTAACATAGTTAACAAACTTATACCCAGAACTGGATTTATAGGCAAAAATTCCGTAGGCTTCTTTTAAAAAAGGTAGTTTTTTTTGTTTTTTTATAACGTCACCAATTTTATTTATGATTTTTTCTATATTTTCCATAATTCTTTCACTCCTGATATGCAGACCTTTATTGAAATAGATAAGAGTATTATTCCCATTATTCTGGAAAGAGCATTTATCCCTGCTTTACCAAGTTTTTGTATCATTTTATCAGCAAATATCATGAAATAATAAGCAATAATAAGTGTCAAAACAGAGGCAATCGGAATATAAAGCTTATATAAAAAATTATTCTCTTGAGATGTAAAAATAATAATACTTGACATAGTTACTGGACCAGTTAGAGCGGGAATAGAAAGTGGAACCACCCAAATTCCTTGCTCCTCCAAAATCTGCTCCCGTATCTCCTCTTTCTCCTCCCTTGTTATCTTGGTTGGTTTATCAGAAGCAAAGAGCATTTCCAAAGATAATATAAAAAGAACTATACCACCGGCAACCTTAAAAGCATTCAGATCAATACTAAATAATTGAATAATTCCCTTACCAAAAAAAGAAAATAAAATAACTATTACACAAGAGAGAATGAAAGCTCTGAAAGCTATTAACTTCTTAAATTTTCTAGAAACACCATAAGTAATTGAAATAAATATCGGAATAACACCAACAGGATCTATTATCACAAACATAGTTATAAAGTAATTAACAAACTTATGCAGAGGTTCCATAATTACTCACATTTATTTCAACAAGAAATAATTTTCCTCTCTTTTTATGCAATACAGATAAATCTCTACCTCTTTTTAAATTTTTTTGGTAGCACCAAATCAATGCTATCCCATGTTCATCTTCAAAAATCAAGCACCTATCTTTCTCAAAGTTCTCCAATTTTTTGTCTATAAAAAATTTTTTTATTTTTTGTTTTTTCCCTTTTAAACCATAGGGATAAAAAAAATCACCATCTCTACGTAACCTTATTAATAAACTTCTACCAAATAAACCTAAATAGTAACCTTTTTTTTGCTTTATTTCGTAAACCTTATCCTCAGAAAATATCTTTTCCAAGCTATGAAAAGCATGTTGATCAAACTCATCAAAAATTTTTATAACCTTTAATGAAATCAATAAATCATCAACAAAAACATTTTGCTCAGAATTTTGCATAAAATCTATCTTTCTTTCATGGAATTTATAAGGAAAATAAAAAAGATAAAAATCATTACCGATATTTTGTAGATTCCAATTCTTCTTAATAGTTACCAGTTTATTTTTCAGAACTTGCTCCACAGAAGAATAATTCAAACCACCATCTAAAATATCCCTAATATTAAAATAAAGGGACTCAGAAATAATAAAATCATTACACTTACCCTTAAAAGAATCAATTTTAAAAGACAACCTATAGAGTTTTTGCCCTAGATATTCCAAATCCACTAAAGACTTAATAAAATTAACATAAAGATCAGAAAATCTGAATATATTCCTCCAAATATTTATGTTATCATTATTCTTAAAATAACTCACGACATAACGAGTTACCCTTTGATTTACAGAGTTTCTCAAAAAACTCTGATCAAAATTGGTATAATCTGTAATATATTCCTTCCTATTTTTTCTTAAAGCAGCCAATATTTTCGCTTTAGGTATAAATATTAAAGGCCTTATAACTTTGATATCTTTCCAAAAAATTAATGGTTTCAAATTAAATAAATTCACATAGTGTCTCTTTTTTAGTAAATTTATAAAAAAAGACGAGAATAGGTCATCCAAATTGTGAGCAGTCACAATTTTGTTAAACCCATACTTCTTGGCAACATCGTAAGCCAAATCGTATCTCAGACTTCTTGCAAATTCCTCCAAATTTCTCTTCTCTTTTTTAGATAAATCCAAAATATTCCTCTCAAAATTGAAAAATTCAATACCCATCTCTTTACAATAAAACTCTAGCAGTTCCTTTTCTCTATATGAATCCCACCTTATCTTATGATCAAGATGAAATACTCCAAACTTTATTGAATATAGATCCTTAATATTATTAAATAGAAACAAAAGGAATGTGCTATCTGGTCCCCCAGAGCACATTAAAAGTAAAGAATCTTGGTTTTCTATTAATCTATACTCACTTATAGTCAGTAGAATATCATTTACTAATTCTTTTTGTATTTCCAAATCTCTATTTACTTGGTGAAATCTGTTCTACATATTTGATTTTCACTCTTTTGAATACTTCTTCTTTCAGTTTTTTCATCATTATAAATTGAGAAAGCCTATAGTTTATTTCTTCCTGACTTAGTTTCAACTGAGAAAGATCAAAAACATATCTTTGTGTCTCAACATCATTTTTTAAATAATATTCAACTTCCAAGTTATCAAAAGTTATATTATATTTTCGTAGAAGATTATTAATAATAATTGCTCTTTTTATATTCTCTTTTGCTATGTTTTCTATATTCTTTTCAAAATCTTCTTGCGATAAATTAGAAGACTTTAGATAATCATCAAGAGTTCTATTTTGTCTGGATAAAAGTTGTAAGAAATTATTTTTCTGGAATTCTTTTTCTTTTTTAAACCATGTTTCGGGAATCTCAAAATCAATCTTATCCCTTAAAAATGAGAGGTATCTTGAGAACACCAAATCTTTCTGAATATTCTCTTTCTCTTGCTCTATGACATTTTTTATATCTCTTTTCAAATCATCCAATGATTTATAGTTGACCAATTTTAGTAGTTCTTCATCAGGTGGTATTTGCTTTTCAAGCACATTTGAAACCTTAATTTTAATTCTCAGTTTCTTATCTTTAAATTGTTCTATGTTTGCAGGACCATCTATCTCGAATTCTTTTTCTTCCTCCTTTTTCATTCCTATTAAATGTTCATACACTCCAGGGAGCAACATCTCCTTAACTGCCAGAACCTGGTAGACATTATTATCTCCACCTGCTAGAGTCACACCACTCTTAGAATCTTTTATTTCAAAGTATATATCAACCCTATCCCCTTCTTTTATTTCTCTGTTTGTTTCTTGGAAAGAAGAGAACTGATCCCTTATTTGGATAAACCTCTTTTCTATTTCCTGCTCAATGTTTATTTCCAACTTATTGACTTCAACTTCAACATCATCAGGAACATCAAAAACTGGTTCAACCTCAATTAAAACAGAGTACACAATTCTCTCGTAATTCGCAACCTCAAGTTTTATGTTGTTAATAGATACAACAGACTGGTTAATACTTGATAAATAATTCCTCAGTGACTCATCCACAGAAGACTCAACAACTTTTTGAAATATATATCCTTGCCCAACTTTGTTTTCAATTATATTAAAAGGGACCTTTCCTTTTCTAAACCCTGGAGCAACAAAATCTTTTTGTATTTCTCTCATTACTTTTGAATAAGTCTGATCTATTTCTTCTTTTGACACCTCCAATTTTATTTCTTTCAATGTCTGAGTTCTGTTATTTTCTTCTAATATTTTTGGCATGTTTTTTATGTTTGGGGTATTTCTATTCCGCCTCAAACCCCCTTTGGCGGTACTACTTAGATATTAAATTTTTTAAAACATCAGCTATATTTTGAGCAAAAACATCAACAGTAAAATAATGATTAACAAGCACTTCATACATACTGAACACTATCAATGAAAGAACAAAAACACCCAGCATGAAATTAACAGGAAATGAAAGCATGAAAACATTTGATTGAGGAGCAACTCTGGCTATTAACCCCAAACCCACTTGTCCAATAAAAACAGCAACTATAACAGCACCAACAACATGCAACCCAATATAAAAAAACTTCGTAGTAAGATTAATTATTGAATAAATAACCTTTTCATTAAAGGAATAGTTGGAAGAAATAGGAATAACAGTAAAGGAAAATTTTATAGCCTCAAGGATTAGATAAAAACCTCCACTTAAAATAAAGATAGTAAATGCAAAATAGAACATAAAACGGGAATTCATGTTAACAGCACCCAACTGAGGATCGAAAGAAGCACCGGTTGACAACCCAAGCTGTTGATCTAATATAGCGCCCCCACCCTGAATAGCATTCAAAATAAAAATACAAAAATATCCCATTATTAAACCTATAAAAAATTCTTTTATAATATTAAAAACGATCCATCCCATATCAAGAGAAACAGATGGTAATGGTAAGATAAAAAACAACAAAAGAGATATGCTTCCTATCAGTCCAATTTTTGCAGGAGCATTCAGGTGTGGACTTGCAAATAAGGGAGCTTGCAAAACCATCCCTGCAATCCTCGCAAAAATTAATAAGTAAAAAACCAGCGATTTTAAACCCAACTGCTCTTCCATCTATAATATTCTATTTGACTCCATAAACTATATTTCCTTTTATTTCTTTCACTCCCAAAAATTCTCTAACGAACTCTAAAAATAAATCTCTATCATTAAAATCAAGAGGGGATATCTTCTTATTTTTTACTCTTCTGCAGTAAGCTGCAAAAATAGCATCAGTCATATTTGCACCAAAAGATCTATTTTCAATAAATATTCCAGTGGTTATCAAAAACCTAACTTTATTATCCATTAATAAATTTATGTCATTTTCAGTTAAAGTATTTGTAATAACGACTTTGCCGAATAATAAATCTTTCATTTTTCTTATATAATGAAAATCACCAAAAACAATACCAAAATCTTGAGATTTCAAAATATCAGAAAGATTTTTAGAGGAAAAGTCACTTTCCTTTTCCTGCTCTCTTCCAACTGGATAAATCAAATTAAAAGGTAGATTTAAAACATCTTTTAATATAATCTTAGCCAAAAATTTCAGTTGATCAATATCATATATAATCTTACCAACATTCAGAGCAAACAGTAAATCTCCTATTAAAATCTTGAAACCACTATTTTTAAAAATCTCTAAAGTTGCAAATCTATCAAGAGAACTTACTAACAGTACTCCTTGATCATTATTTAAAATGTTCTCTTTAATTAAATTATCAACCACTTGTGGTTCCCAAAACCTCTTCGTTATACTACCATCAACAATAGGAACATTTTTAGATTTATCATACAGCTTTTTAGCATCTTTTATAACAAAATACTCATTTTCAATAAACAATAACAAATCTATACCTCCCAAACCAATAGCATCAACATCATCATCTTGTAATCGTTCTATTATTTTCTGAGCCAAGAGGAAATCTCCATCAACCCCTATTCTATAAAGATTGACTATATGAGATTCTGATATTTTAAGAGAAATATGCTTATCTCTTCTGGAACTACCCAAACTAATACTTACACAATTAAATTCCATATAATTTTTTTCTATATTTAATAGACTAAAACCTATCAAAAACAGGATACAGAGAAAATGTGGATAATTTGAATATTGTAGGAAAAATTTTATGAAACCTGATATTTTTGAAGCTGCACATAATAATGATGCAAAAGCTGTAAAAGAAATTATCGAGAAAAAATTAGTAGACATCAATATTAAGAACGAGTTTGGTAACACAGCTTTACATATTGCCTCATTCAAAGGATACAAAAAACTAGTGGAAATTCTTCTTGAAGCCGGGGCATCGCCAAACATCCAAAACAACGTTGGATATACGCCACTTCATGATGCATCATACTACGGTTTCATTGGTATAGTTAGAATCCTGGTAGCTAACAATGCCCAAATAAACATTCAGGATACTTATGGAAACACTCCACTACACTACGCAGTATTAAGAAATCATCAAGAAATAGTAGATTTTCTATTAAAATTAGGAGCAGATTTTAATATAAAAAACAATCAAAATAAAACTCCACTTGATTTAGCAAAGGAATATAATTATACAAAAATAGAAAAATTAATAGAGTTCTATATAAAAAATCCGCCCAAGCTGGTGTAGTGGCGGAATACAAATCACCAGCAAAAATTAAATATGCAACAAACAATAAAACAAGAATTGGTTAATCTTATAAAAGACAGAAGGTCAATAACTTTCTTTGATCCCTCAAAAGAAATACCAGATCAAACATTAGAAGAATTGATAAATTTATCATCCACAGCACCCTCAGGTTATAACTTACAACCATGGAAAATTATAATAGTTAAAGACAAACAAAAAAAATCCGTTCTCAAAGAGATATGTTTCAATCAACAAAAAGTTGAGGATGCATCAGCAAATATAGTGGTCCTGGCAAATACCAAAGGTGGTATAGAAAACGTAGATAGAGTATTGGATAATTGGATAGAATTGGGATACATAAATCCAGACCAAAAAGATCCCATCAAACAGAGCATAATTAACTCCTGGAGTGATACAGAAAGAGCAAAAAAGAAATCAATAAGAGATTCAGCAATGTTTTCAATGAATATCATGATATGTGCAAGGATATTTGGCTTGGAAACTCATCCAATGGAAGGATTTGATGAACAAAAACTCAGAGAATTCCTTAACATTCCAGATCATATGATCCCAATAATGATAATAGCGATAGGATATAAAGATAAAACAAAAGAACTTCTACCAAGAGCTTATAGATTCAATTTTCAAGAAATATCCCAATTAATCTAAAGATAATTAATTCTGAAATATACATTTTCAGAAAAAATTAAAGAAAGGAGTAGGTCAACATGAAGGTTGCAATGGTTTCTTTAGAGATGGTTCCCTTTTCAAAAGTCGGCGGGTTAGCAGATGTAATAGGCTCCCTACCCAAATCGCTTCCTATCAAAACAGCTGTCATAACACCATACTATGGGAACATAACAAAAAACCTGTATTCAAAATTTTCAGATCAAGAACTAAAGTTAGAGCCAATTAAAACTCTAAATATCCTAAACTACCAAATTGAAATTTGTAAAACAATCTATAACAATGTAGAAGTATTTCTAATTTGCAACAGAGAGCTCTTTGAAAGGGAAGGAATTTACTTAGATAAATCAGGTAGACCATTTGAAGATGAAATACTGAGATATTACGTATTTTCCAGAGCAGCAATAGAAATAGCCTCCGACTTTGATGTAATACATTGTCATGACTGGCACACCTCGTTTGTCATAATACTTGCTAAACTGAAAAATCTAAAAAATACAATTTTCACAATACACAACATAGCTTACCAGGGAATAGTTGAAAAGGAATCCATTCAATTTCTAACCGATGATATTAAAAACCTTTTATTTGAATATGGAGAATACCATGGCAAAATAAATCTTATGAAAGCTGCAATAATCCTATCAGATATAGTCTCAACAGTAAGTCCAACATATGCTTATGAAATACAAAACTTTTCTCAATTCGGAATGGGTTTAGAAGATGTTCTCAGACAGAACTCACATAAAATAATGGGGATACTCAATGGAATAGATAATGAACTTTGGAATCCCCAAACAGACAAACATATATACTACAATTATTCTTCAAAAAATTTAGAAGAAGGTAAAAAAATAAATAGAGAAAAATTGTTGGAAGAATTCAATCTAAAAAATGCTAACATCTTATTTGGAATAGTTGCAAGATTAGATTACCAAAAGGGATTCGATATTCTTCATAAAGCAGTAGAAAATCTAACCCCGGGAACATTTAATTTATTCGTATTAGGGACAGGAAACCCCGAAATACAAAAAAGTATACTAGAGTTATCAGAAAGACACCCAGAATTTATAAAAGTAAATATAACATTCGATGAGGTATTAGCAAGGAAAATATATGCAGCTTCAGATTATTTCATAATACCATCAAGGTTTGAACCATGTGGTTTATCACAAATGATATCCTATAGATATGGAACAATACCTATAGCAACAAAGACAGGAGGACTAAAAGACAGTATAATAGATATCTTTGAAAATCCCTCCAATGGAACGGGTATACTCATAGAAAATGCAGACCCTAACCTTCTCAGTGAATCAATCAAAAAAGCAATACAAATAAATAGGGAAAAATTAACTGAAATACAAAAAAGAGTAATGAGTTTAGATTTTAGTTGGAACAACAGTGCAAAAGAATACATGAAGATGTACGAAAAGATATTAAGTTTGAAATCATAGAACCAATTCCAAAAATTGATGAAATATAAACTGAGTTTATGGGATTCAGTATTCATAGTGATGGGATCCATGATTGGGTCCGGAATCTTCATAGTTCCATCCATTATTTCCTCAAAAATACCCGATAGTACAACAGTTATACTGATATGGATATTGGCAGGAGTAATAACAATTTTAGGGGCAATAAACTATGCAGAACTAGCTTCGATGTTTCCTTCAAAAGGTGGCCAATACACTTATCTCAAAGAAACCTATGGTAGTTTGGTTGGGTTTCTGTTCGTTTGGACAAGTTTTTTCGTTATACAAGCAGGAACAATAGCAGCAGTAGCAATAGCAATGGCAAAATATACAGGAACCTTCGTCCCATTTGTCTCAGAACAAAACACTATAATAAACTATGGAATTCTTAAAATAAACACAGCTCAGATAGTAAGTATCATATCAATAGCAATACTAACAATGATCAATATAATAGGTTTAAAGTTGGGTTCAACTGTTCAAAACGTATTTACGATATCAAAAGTTGCCGTAATCATAATACTTGTGAGTTTCGCCTTCTTAAACCCAATAGGAAATACAGAAAACATTTTTTCAACCCACAGTGTTGAAAGTTTATCAAATATAAATTTAGCTTTGATGGTGTTTGCTTGGAGTTTATCAAAAGTTTTTTTTGCCTATGACGCTTGGTACTACTTAACCTATATATCACACGAAGTAAAAGAACCAAACAAAACTATACCCCTAGCAATGGTAATAGGAACAGGATTAACAACAATAATATATGTCATAACAACAATAAGCTATTTTTATGTTTTGGGAATAGAGGGAGTTAGTAAATCATTTGACAATAAAGTTGCTGAAGAGGTATCAAAATTAATATTTCCCACGTTTGGAGTGTATTTCATTTCTTTGGGAATAATAATATCCACTTTTGGATGTAACAACGGTTTGATACTGACAAGTTCAAGATTAATATACGCTCTAGCTTCAGACAAAATGTTTCACCCATCATTGGCTAAAGAACACCCAAAATATAATACTCCCCACATAGCTTTAACTTTTCAAGCTATATGGATAAGCATTTTAATACTACTTGGTAACTATAGTTCCTTACTCACTTATGTAACTTTTGCATCCATAGCATTCAACTTCTTGACAGTATTGGCAGTAATAATTCAAAGGTTTAAAAATCCCAATCTAGAAAGGCCATTCAAAACATGGTTCTACCCATTAACAACCATATTATACTTATTATCAACATTTATTTTTATAATCTATACTTTCTTGAGCAGCCTAATGGAAACCATAACAGGAATAGGTATAATACTTACTGGACTAATAGCTTATAAAATCATCAAAAATCCAAAAATATGAAAAAAATATTTATTTTTCTTAGTTTAATACTTATCTTTACATTCTCATGTAAACAAAATGAGCAAACAAAAGAAATAAATCAAATAATAGAACACATAAAACAAGATAATTATCAAGAAATAGTAATAAAAATTGATGAACTGATTAAATTCAAAGATAATAATAGTAGGAATATACTTCATTATTGTTCCATTAATAATTCAGTTAATACTCTTAAACATTTACTAAAACACAAAGAATTTAAAAATATGATAGATCAAAAGGACAAATATGGTAATTCCCCACTAAAATTAGCAATACAAAAGGGAAATAAAGATATAGTGGAATTACTTTTAAATAACGGTTCAGATATCAATTTAAGAGACAATTTTTTAGGATTCACACCAATTATGACAGCAGCATTCAATAACAAAAAAGAAATAGTTAAGCTTTTATACAGCAAAGGAGCAAATCTCTATGATAGAGACCTACAATATAATATGTCAATACCGTTCTGGATAGTAAGAAAAAACGATTTAGAAATGCTAAAATTCATAATAGAAGAAATGAAATACAAAAGTGAAGACTTGAAAGAACTAATGTTAGAAGCAACAATGACACCAAACATCAAAGAGGACATAATAGAATATATATACCATGTAGAACCAACTTCTATAAATTACCAAAATGACGAAAATATTAATCCATTAATGGGATGTATAATAAGTGGAAATTTCAAACAAGCACAACTAATAATCTCAAAAAACAAAAGATTATCGTTTCTAAAAGATCAAAATTCATGTAACATAGTAGATCACTTTTTTATGAATCATGAAACAGAAAGATTAGGAAATCTCCTAGAACTACTACACAAAAGTTTTTCAAAAGAAGAAATGAATGTGTTAATTACAGAGTCGCGTATTTACCATTCATTGAGTAACGAAGAAAGAAAAAAATTGTGGGATCAATTTTTTAAATAATTCAGGTTAGATATTCCTCTATTTTTGTAGCCAATTCAATATCCTTATGAGTCACTTTACCCTCTGAATGGGTAAACAAGGTAACTTTGCAATTCCTATATGATATAAGAGTATCAGGGTGGTGGTTATACTTCTCAGAAAGGTAAGCCAAAGCATTAAAAAACATAACTGCTTCTTTAAAGTTATTGAAACTAAAATCTTTTGTTAGCTTATCATCTTCTATTTTCCAGCCTTTTTTTAGTAAGTTTTCCATCTTAGCCCTCCGCTTTATTATTTAAATATGAAATCATTTTATCCTCCAAGGAAAATTTTAAAAAAGATAGAACTAAAAATGGGAGATTATGAAGCTATATCTTTTTTTTGGTCCTCCAGGAAGTGGTAAAGGTACTCAAGCAAATCTTATAAAACAAAAATTTCCCAAAACCTTGTATTTATCAACAGGAGATTACATGAGATACCACATAAAAAACCAAACAGAAATCGGAAAAATGGCACAAAATTATATAAACCAAGGAATGCTAGTTCCATCATCTCTGATCAATAAATTAGTCCTTGAAGAAATAAACAAAATGAAAACTAACAACCCTTCACAGATTGTCATACTTGATGGGTATCCCAGAACAATAGAGCAACTGCAGTTCTTAATACAAAACATATCAAAACCATATTTAACAATATTCTTTGATATATCCTTAGAAAAAATAATAGAGAGAATATGTTTAAGAAGAATTTGTCCAAAATGTAATTCAATATACCACTTAATCTATCAAAAACCCCAAAATAACGAAAGATGCGACTTCTGCAATATCCCCCTTATACAGCGAGAAGACGACAATGAGGAAATAGTAAAAAAAAGATATGAAATATACAAAGCTGAAACCCTGCCCGTTATAAAAGAAATAGAAAATCAAAACCTACAAATAGTATTCGTAAACTCATCACAAGAAATAACCAAAATATTTGAACAAATACTACCCTATTTTGAAACCAACTCTCAAGAATAGTTAGAGAGAATTTTCTCAATAGCACTAACCAACTCTCTATAGAGGCGTTCATCATAATCCATTAGCAATTCGTGATTTGTAAAAAAAACTGAAAATACTTGAGCAAAGAACTCTTCCAAACTGCATTTTGCCTGATGACCCAAAAAAATTTTTTGATCCCTTTGATAATGATAAAAAGAATTCCATAAATACTCAAAATGGAAAAATCTGGAAAATTTAGGATGCCTAAAAACGTGATGTCCAAGCTCATGAAAAAACGTTTCTAAATAAAAATCATAAATGTAAATAACATTCTTTACATACATTCCCCCTAATGTCTTAATATGACAAGTATTGACTATTCTAATTCTTATATCTCTACAAAATAATGAATAAAGATCTTCTCCGAGTAACTCTTTTGCTTTCAAAAGCAAATCATCCAAATTAGAAAACCTTATAACCTTATTTCTCACGCTAGCAAAATGTGCCAATTAATAACCACCTTCTTTCGAGGGATTCCCATGGAAGGAACCTTAAAATCTTCAATTATCTGATTAACTAATTCTTTAAAATTCTTATTGAAATGATCTTCATCCATATTATCCATAAGGACAATTATCTGATTTATTTGCTCATTAATCTCAACAAACCTTTCTTCACGTATGAGATCAAAAATTTCCAGAATTTTCAAAATAACTTGATAGTGAACTACACTATCACTTTCTTGAAGCAAATTTAAAATATAATCCTTACAATGATCATAATTGTATGTATTAAATAGAATCAGGATTTCAAGTAATTTTATTTTCTGATTTATATTCATTTTTCTCTTAATAATTATTTTATAAAAAGATATACAGTTATCCTTTTACAGTTCTATTTTAGTTATCAAAATATCATGAAGTTCTTTAGAATTTTTGTTTATATTGAAAAAAAGCTCAAGATGAGTAAGTCTTTGTAGAAATGGACTGGTATGAGTAACAGGGACAAAATTATCGGAAAAGAAATCCTGGTGATCATGACCTCCCAGAATCAAAAACCTACTCACAATATTCTTGTAGTTGTTGAATATAAATTCTGACAAAACCAAATCATCCTTTATCCCAAGATGAGAAAGAATTATAAATAAATCAGTTATTTTATAGTATGCTTCTATCTGCTTTCTAACTGAATCTATGGTTCTTTCAAATCTAAAACTTGTCAGCTTTTCCCAAAAAGAGTCAGGAGGATACTGAGGTTTGGTGACACCAACTATAGTCAACCTAATAGAATCAACAACTAAATGAAGAGAAGGGTTTATCTTTTGCTCTTTGAAAAACTTGTCTATCACATTACAAGCCAAAAATGGATATTTTCTTAACCTACTATAAAAAACAGGTCTAAAATAATTAAACTCTCTATTACCTAAACATATAGCAGTATATTTTAACTCATCTATATATTTAAAAGTCCTTTCAATAGGATAAAATAACACATTACCGCCTTTGAGTATATCTCCACTATCAACAAGTATTTTGGATGTATCACATTTGTCTAACAGATCCTTTATTTTACTAACTTTCTTCCTGTTAAAGTTTCCGTGAATATCAGAAGTATGGAAAACAGATAAAACCTTTTTCATTATACTCTTTTAGTTATTGGTAGCCTTCTATCTTTTCCAAAAGCTCGAGATGTTAACTTAACACCTGGTGGTGCCTGACGTCTTTTATATTCAGCAATTTCAACATTTTTTATTATCTTTCTTACAAATTCCTCATCAACTTTTAAATTATTAGCTATATAAGAGGGGGAAAAGTTACCCTCCAAATACATTTTTAGTACAGAGTCAAGTACTTCATAAGGTGGAAGTGTATCCTGATCGGTTTGATCAGGTCTTAACTCAGCAGACGGAGGTTTAGTAAAAACCCTGTCTGGTATAACCAAATTCCTTGAATTATACCACTTGGAAACTTTATAAACTTCAGTTTTGTATAAATCTTTTATGGGAGCAAATCCTCCTGCCAAATCACCATACAAGGTGGCATAGCCAACACTCATCTCACTTTTATTACCACAGGCTAAAACTAAATAACCAAACTTGTTAGACAATGTCATTATTATATTCCCTCTAATTCTGGCTTGAAGGTTTTCTTCCGCAACAGTGAAAGATTTGTTACCAAACTTTTCATAAATATCACTCAAACCATGAATAAAACTGTCATAAATATCGGATATTGGAATAATTTCAAAGTTTATTCCGAGAGATTTTGCGAGAAACTCAGCATCCTCAACAGAATGACTTGAAGAAAACATACTTGGCATAGAAATACCCAATACATTTTTGGGGCCCACGGCCTCATAAGCAATACAACTAACAAGAGATGAGTCAATACCTCCAGACATAGCAACTATAACTTTATTGAAGCCATTTTTAACGATATAGTCTCTTGTTCCCAATACACAAGCTTCAAAAATCTCTTGCTCTCTATCAAAAAATTTGTAACATTTGTTCTCATCTTTCTTATTTTCTGATACTAAGCTCAATTCAGTTTTTATAACAGTGTAATTCATACCAGCCTTAGGAAGATTTCTTCGGATACTATTAAACCTTGAAGCTCTCAAATCTTCTATAGAAATATAACAGTCGAGCAAATATTCTCTGAATGACGGAGCTCTGCAAATCGTTTCCCCTCTATTTGATATAACAGAAGATGTCCCATCAAATACCAGCTCATCCTGTCCTCCAACCAAATTACAATAAGCAATGAAAACACCGTAATCAGAAGCCCTGATTTTTAACATGTTCTCTCTCAATACAGGCTTCATAACATGATATGGAGAAGCAGAAATGTTTATCACTAAATCTGCACCTATGGAGGCCAATGATAACAAAGGATCAGCTGGATACCATATATCTTCACAAATAGTTAAACCTACTTTTATACCCTCCCTAGACTCAATTATCAAGATATTATCGCCTTTTTTAAAATATCTCTGTTCATCAAAAACACCATAATTCGGTAAATGAATCTTGTTATATACCCAAATATTATGGTTTTCTACTACTGCAGCAGAATTGTAAACACTATCAGTGAAACCAACAAAACCTATCACTATTATTTTATTATTAGAATACTTTTTTATCTTTTCTAAATATTGATACTGATCCTCAATAAAATGAGGATAGAAAAGCATATCCTCTGGTGGATAGCCTGTTAAACATAATTCTGGGAAACAAATTATTTTTGAATTTTCACATCTTTCAATAAAAGAGACAACTTTTTCGAAATTATATTTCAGGTCCCCAACAATAGGGTTTACTTGACAAATAGATAAACTCACTAGCCCCACAGTGGATAAAATTATACCATAACATATTTTATACCTTTTATTAATCTTTTTTTATATTCTTATTAACATATTTTTAAAAAAGTAAAAAAAATGTAAAACTATTGTTGTCTTTTTTAAAAAATAGATTGTTTTCTTTTTTAAAAAATAGAATAATATAATATAATGATGGTAAAATTTTATCTTTTAAATATTAAATATCAAACAAAAATATATAAATATCAAACAGCAATGTAAGGGGGATCCAAAATGCTAAAGCAAAAAGGTAGTGCATTGGTACAAATACTACTATTATCAGTTTTACTCCTAAATGTTATTATACTTTCTTTAACAAATCATATAAACAATAACAAAAAATTATCAAAAATAACAGAGAACACTGATCTAAGGGCTTATGAAGTTGCCAAAGCAGGAGCAGTAGAAGCACTTGCATTCTTTAGGAGACAAACAACACAACCAGTAACAGCATTCAATCCAACCAGCAATGACTCAGAAAACCCAACCATAGGAATAGTAAGAACCATAGAAATTTTTTCCAGAACAAATAGACTTAGAGGAAGATATGAAATTAATAGAGATAGAATACAAGATGTATCCTCTTTCTATAATAAACCACCTGGAACAATATGGGCAATATATTCCCAAGGATCGATAATAAGGAGGGAAACAAATAAAGTGATTTCAAACAAGACAATAGCTTTTCTAATATGAAGAATAGCTATAAATGTTCCATATGAATCAACTATAATATGGAGCTCAGTATCAAATGTCATACTACAATCAAGAACAAGATTGATTTCTTCATCAATAAATATTGCAGGTCCATCAGGTACTGGAACACCAACTGTTCAAAATCAAAGCGCTATTCTACCACACTCAATAAACTATGTAACTAATTATAGTATAGTAAACTTTAATAATATTTTTGGAATGACTTTAGATGAAATGAAAAACATGGCAGACCATATAGTAAATAGCTCATCCAACTTTCCACAATCATCCCCCACAAATCCATTCAAAAGTAAAATAATAATAATCGACACAACAACTCCAATAACATTACAACCGTTCTACGGTTCAGGAATAATAATCTCACGAGCCAATATAACAATCCCTAACACAAGACCAATAAATTTTAATGGTATAATATATATGATGCCAAACACAACTCTATCAATCAACTGCCCAGGGACAATTAACGGAATAATAATATCTGAACATGGTAATAATGGCCAGATAATATTAAATAATCAACATGGT
>JANXBF010000070.1 GCA_025057615.1 Candidatus Calescibacterium sp.
CCATATTTATAGTGAATATCGTTACTACTGTTTGTACTTGTTGTTCCGATATTGGCTCCTAGAGCGTCTATAACAATTCTGGTTGACTTTTCATCTAGGGATAATGTTAATGGATTCACATTAACTTTTATACCATCACTGTATATATCTATATATAATTCTCTTTCATTTTTTGTACTGTCTATATATGTATTATATCCTACTACTTCTTCACCTAAGTATTCACCGGTTACAGGATCGTATACTGGTTGTGTTATTGCTTCTGTATATGTATAAGGCTTCGTGAAAAATACAAAAGTGTAGTTTTTGCCATCTATTGTGAAATTTATTCCTGATGATATTGTTCCTGCATATGTTCCTGTATTTAGTAGCCAGCTACCGTTACTTTGTAAACCTGATGAAGTGTATGAGTTATTTATACTAATAATATTGCTGTGTTTTGTGTGCCTTGTGAAAATTGAGAGAATCTAGCTACAATATCTCCCTGTTTTAAGCTGCTTGAAATGTTAGAGTTACTTGACTCTATTAATGTGACTGATGTGCCTGATCCTAACGCTCTGTAACTTGACCAATATTTGTTTATAATTGTATCATTGTTTCTAATATATGTGGGTGCTACTACTTGTTGTATAAGAGAATTATTCGTTGAGTCTGCAGTGGCTATTATGCCACCTCCTTTTTCAGGATCGTTATTTACTATACCATCTATGATTATTGCTCCTTTATCGTACCATATTATAGACCCATTTTCCATTGATAATGATATTTCGTTGTAACCAAAAGGATATGATGAATTATACCAAGAAGTTATATATAAAAATTTTCCTGTATCACTTATTTTTATATTTTTACCTATAACCAAATTAAATGATTCCATATATATTTCATTTATCACTCTGCCATATTTATCAAAAAGATTGTTTGTCATTATTATCGAGTCTGAAGGTAATTTTGACTTATCTATACTGTATCCCCTTACTGCATTTTTTAGGTAATTGTTGATTGATACTTGGTTGTATGATGGAGGAAAGTATACCAAAGTATCATCTGATATAAATACATAGTAACCTGGATTTAGTTCAACATAATTATTGCTTCCGAATTTACTTGATACTTGATTTAATATCCTATTTCTCAATTTATCTATCTGAGAATTGATATTTTGGTTTACTTCAATTTCAGCCCCAATTGAATTTTTGATAGAATTATATATTGATTGGTTTCCTTTAATTGCGGTTCTATCTTTTGACGATGTTGGTTCTATTTTCGAAAATGTTTCTTGTTTGTTGGATATGAATGCTTTCAGTGAATGTCCACTGTTATTCTTTTAAAGTTATAACCCTTGTTTATAAAACACTGGTCTATATATGTAACAACATATCTGGACGTTGATGGAACCCTTGAATAACACATAGCCATTATATCTAACATATATTCTTTTTGTATTCTTCTACCGTTTACTTTAACATCTCCTTGAATTGAATCATCTGTGTTAACTTTTAATCTGTTATATGATGAATAAAGAGGGAAAGTTCCTGTAGTAAAGCTTACATCTACTTTCCTAGTATTTTCATTAAAACTTATTAATATTGAATTGGCTAATCCATTATTATTATATCTATTATTTGGATAATCTGAATTACTTGTGTTGTTCATGTAGTTCCCAAAGAAAATTATGGATCCTTCTTTTGTAGGGTCATTTCCATACTTTTTATCCCACAGTATTATTAAGTAGCCATTTGATGAACTTCCATAGTTGAAAGGATTATAACTACTGTTGTTGGTTTCTACGATTCCTCCATTTGATAAATCAATAATGCTATAAAAATACGACAAATTATTATTAAAATTATTATTACTTAAAATTTTGGGTATAAGTATACCGTCTCTCAAAGGTATTAAGGTATTATCATTTTTGATTTTAAATGCACTATTATTGTGCATTATTAGAAAGGTTAGAATTTGAATTGAGTTTTCTGCATGAAGAGAAGCTTTTTGTCTTGAGTCATAATCTTTGAGAGTTTTAAAATTACTCTGTGTAAGACCAAATAATGCAATTGACATCATTATTAGAACAACTATGAAGAGTAATGTACTTAATAATAGAATACCCTTTTTTTCATATCGACACCCTCCTTATTTATCGATTATATAAAAAATAAAAAAATTCCTTATTAAACTTATATGAAATTTGTCTAAATTGGAGGGAAAATCGGAAGTGAGGATAATATTTTTCTTAAAAGTAATAGTAAAAGAGGTGTTTTTATGCACGATTTAAACCTTATTTCCCAGAATCCCACAAAATACAAACGTTACCTAGAAATTAGAAATGAGAACCCCGTTATTATTGATCAAATCATGGAAATTAACCGAAAAAGAAAAGAATTGATAAATCAATTGAATAACCTCAGAAATCAAAAAAACACTATTTCTGATAAAATAGGCAAAAGACAATATTTAGATGATAACGAAAAGCAACAGCTAATACAACAATCAAGTGCTATAGACCAGGAAATAAAAAGTCTAGAACCTGTGTTATCCGAAATTGAGGAAAATATAAAACATCTATTACTTGTTGTTCCTAACGTGGTCTGTGATGATGTTCCTCTTGGTAAAGATTCGGCCGATAACATTATAGTCTATAATGAAGGTGAAGAGCCAATGTTCAACTTTGAACCTTTACCACATTGGGAAAT
>JANXBF010000071.1 GCA_025057615.1 Candidatus Calescibacterium sp.
AGTCATAACAACACCTCCCTACTCCGTACAAATATACCAATGAGGAATTTAAACGAGGGTAAGGTTCTTACACAAGAAGATCTTTCTCAGTAAAAATATACTAATGAAGAATTTATACTTTATCATAGTATCTCTTGTTGTGTTCCTGATAATTGTACAAATATACCAATGAATAATTTAAATAATATATTTCTTTTTTCATCTCTATTGTTTTTATGTTTTATACTATTGCTTAATAGGTTCTAATTTTTCATTTTGTGTAAGACGGCTAAATGTTTGGATTAGATCATTAATTCCAATAGAGATACTTTAGTAAATTTTGAAATGCCAGTAATGAAAACGAATTTGAGAATATAAGGTATTTGATATTTTATCAGAAAGCATTAGGTTTCTCTTATGTTTTGTAATAGTAGTAGGATTTTCAATATTTGCAGCTATAAATTTGTTATATTCATCAGCAAGTAAAACCACTTGTTTATTGAATTTCAAATGAAATTTTATGATTACTTCTTTGAGCTTTCTGAGGAATAGGTCTTCAGTAAGTTTTATTTTAGAAACTTGGGAGTAGTGATTTAGATGAGAATGGTCATTGGGAAAGTTCATTATTTTCCTTCAAAATCGTGCTTGATGATTTATAAAAAAGGAAAATGTGTTTTCCCTAGTGAAGAAGTTTTTTGATAATCGTAAAATGAGTTTTATCAAAATAATAATAGTTAAGTCTGCTTATTTTTTCAAATAAAGTGGTATCTATTTATGATCTATTATTCACAAATGCTGTATTCCAAAATGATACTCTTTTCGTCTATTCTATTTTTATTACTATTAGCTCGTCATTTGAACTGTTGTGACTGTTCCCGGTGACATAAATTTTGCCACTTTGATCTATGTAGATTGAGTTACCCCAGTCATCCCTATTCCCGCCGGCTATATTGCCAAGAACGACATGTCATCCAGAACCAAATGTCTTATCTATACTCCCATCTATGTTTAGTCTTGTTACTATTAGATCGGTATTTGAGCTATTGAAACTGGCTCCAGTGACGTAAATTTTTCCATTTTGATCTGCACAAATTGAACTGCCTACATCCCAACCGTTTCCACCTGCTATGTTGTTAAGAACTACAGCAGTATCGTTATCTCCATCCCTGTCTATATCCATTCCGAGATGAGTCCCAAATGTATTAGAAACTTTTCCTATAGCAGAAGTGTGTCTTGATAAATTATTGATATTTCTAAACCATGAGATTTTATGCCCTTAGAATTGAAGAAATGTAAAGAAATAGTGGAGAGTATGATTAACATTATTGAAGGGGCTATTAATGGGATTGTTTTGATTTTATTTTCCACTCTTTTATTGCTGGATAATTATTTGAATATTCCAAGTATACCATTATGAAAATTCTACATGGAAGGCCTACTTTCCTATAATAATCATTTAATCTGTTGAATTTGGAAAGATTTAACAGATTTGGAAGATGAGTCAATAACGATACCAATGGCAAGGATTTTTTCGTAATTTAGATATTTATTGAAATACTGTTTGGAAAGAATTTGATCAATGGGGTTGCCTTTGTCAACTTTGAATTCAAAAATGTAGACTGTATTCTGGTGTATGACGGTTAGGTCAATGTTACCAGTAGAGGAGGTATCTTCAGCAATGACATTCAATCCACTGGAAACCAAGAAAACATAAAAAACAGTGCAATAGAAAGCTTCATACTGAGAAGTTTTGTTATACCATTGAAAAGGGATTTGAGCAAAGAGGTTATTGAGAAAGTTGGGTAAGAGTTCCAGAAAGGAGTTATCGAAAATGTTTTCAAGTTGGATAGAAATCTTTTCTTTAGTGGAAGAGGAACCGACAAAAAGAGAGGAAAGGATGTCATTAAGAGAGGTTTTAACTTCTAGATTGGGATAAGATAATATGTATCGAGTTCTATTATTTTTGATAAAATGATCTTTAATGGTAAGATAACCAGATTGGAAAAGGAGAGCTTCAGGTTCAATGAACTCAATGTCAAAAGAATCAAGTAATTTATCAGATGAATAGGTTTTTTCCAAAGAAGGTATGTAGAACTGTTTTTGTTGAAGGACTTTGATGAGG
>JANXBF010000072.1 GCA_025057615.1 Candidatus Calescibacterium sp.
CTGTATGTCCTGCTTTTTCTATAAATTCTCCAGTTATTCCCTGTTCTTTATAAATTTTCCTTAATTTCTGGTTTATTATTGTTTTAACTTTCTCGACGTACTGAGTTGATGTAAACCCAGGTGATTTATTTATAACTATTGCTCCATCTAACGACACATTAATATAATTCAATATACTAACAAAAGGAACCTTTTTATTAAGCGTTTATTCTATTACTACCGAAATTGTGACTATGTCAACACTTTTGCTATTTAAGATTGTTTTTATTGCGTTTTTTATTTCATTTTCAACTTCTATTTTATTTTCTATTATTTGAAGATATTCAACACGTTTTAGAAATTCTATCATTAAATTAAGAATAATTTTTTCAATGTTTTCCTTATAGTTTCCTAAGAATATTGAGAAGTCTTCACCATTGTATTTTATAGACAATTGGATTTCTATTTTCAGTTCTTTTTGATCTTTTGTATTATACTTTTGATTAATTTCTATGTTTACAGTTTTTCCTAGAGCTATATCTTGTAATTCATACGGAACATTGATATGTTTAACTGTTAAGGAACGTATTTGGAATCCGTCTTTTGAAAGGTCTTTTTGTGCTGATATTAATACTTGTTCCATGAGTGAGTTGGAATTCTCTACGATTTCTCTAAATTTTGTTTTACTTATTACCGTGGTTAAATGTGATTCTATTATTTCTCTCAAATATTCATTGATTTCTAGTTCTATTTTATCCATAAATTTTTGTGCGGCTTTAAGTATAGATTCTGTGCTTGAATCATCAATTTTGGCTGTTGCAACAGCTTTTATTGATAACGGAACTTTATCTTTGCTTATTATTCTTCGTGAATTTACATTAATTATTCTCGGTTCTAATGAAAACTCTTGTGCTTTATGGAGAAATGGTATAACTACTGTACCTCCACCTACAACAACTTTTCTACTAATTCCTGTGACTATCAGAGCTTTGTTTGGCGAAACTTTTTTATACAATGTTAGAGGAAAAAAAAGTAACCCCGATAATATCAATATCATTAAACCTAATGCTAAGAGATCTATACAAGTAATCACATAACGTTCATTTATTTTTTATTTGTCAATGCGAATACCATTCGGTAGCCTTTAGTTATTTTATCAAGTATAACATTGATTGATTTTCCAAATGATACATTTTTAATGTAATTAACATGGAGGAATATGTATTGGTCTATGGGAAAATTCTCTCTTAGGAACTGTAAAAATTTTTGTCCTGCTGGTGAGAGAATCGCTACATCTTTTGAAAAAGGTGACTTCTCTGCACTTTTGATATGTGCTAATATTAGAGGATCTATTTCTTCTATTTCTTCTGTTTGTTCTAATTGTCTATTTATGAGTGTTTCTTTGGATAGTTGTTGAGTATATAAATTAAAGATGCTTTCTCTTCCTATATTCTGGTTATCCATTTTTTATCCCCCTCTTTGAATCTTAATAAATAGTTTTTATCAAAAAGTTAAAAATATGTTAATAAAATGTTAAATTTTATTGACTTTATAAAAGTTTTGAGAAAATTCGTTTGCAAGATTTGTAATATTACCAGCTCCAATGAAAACAACAATA
>JANXBF010000073.1 GCA_025057615.1 Candidatus Calescibacterium sp.
TATTTTTATATTTTTCCAGTTCTAACACTATTTACTCCTCAATAATATTTCTTTAAGAACATCAAATTTAGTTGATATTCTTGAGTCAATTTTACCAAAATTTGTCTCTATAATACATCCACCCTTAGAAATCCTCTGATCTGGAGCAATATTCAAATTCTCAACATCTTCAAGCAAATATTTAAAATTTTCTTTGAAAATTTTAACATCTTCTAATTCATCAGGATTAACCCAAATAGTAATAGATTTACTTCTCTCTACCTTTGTAAGTAAATCTGCAAGGTAAGAAACAACAACACTACTGTCCTCTTCTATTTTTTTAGCAATAATTTTCTCAGCTACATCAAAAACAAGCTCTACAATCTCCTTTTCAAAATCTTTAACCAATTTTTTCCTGATATTAAATATGCTGTTTATTTCTTGTTGTAGTTCCGAGATTTTCTTTTGATATTCATTTTCCAATTTTTTATGAGCATCTTCCAATCCTTGTTGAAACCCCTGATTATAAGATTGTTCTAAAATTTCTTTAGCTTTTATTTGAGCTTCTTCAATGGCCTTTTTAATAATCATTTCTGCTTGCTTCTGTGCCTCGTTTAAAACCGCACCTTTCATGTTCTCTATCTCCTTAATCTTTAAATTCTGTTCATTAATTTTTTCTTCAAGCTCACGATTGAGCATCTGATATTTATTTTTCTCCTCTTCAAGCTCAAATTCTATAGAAGATTTACCAACTATACTAACATCTCTAATCTCTTCAATAATTTCATTAACCGGTAAAGAAATATTCTCTCTTTTTATTATTTTTTTGTTCAATTTCTCCTGATTTAAAGAAATAGATAAAATCTCTTTTCCTAAAAAATTATGCTTAATAATATTACCCAAAATCTTTGAAGAATTATAAGAACTGTCTTTTTTTTCCTCAGAAAAATCCTTATTATCAGAAAAATTCTTTTTAATAATTCCCATAAGTCTCTACTTTTATTTTATAAAAACTCAACATAAACTCCTACTAATTTTTAAATATTAAAGTATTACCTTGAAATAATCTCCAAAAGGAATAAACCTGATGTTTTCCTTTTTCACTAAATCTTTAAAATAATCAACAAAATCTTTGTGAAATATGGCAATATTCTTTTCTTTTAACCTGTAAAAAGCCAAATATTTATGTTTCAATTTTATAATATCATGAACAATAAAAATGTCTTCTTCCTCTTCAACTTCAAATTCCAAAGGTCTGTGTTCAAAATTGACCCCCTCAAGATATTTCCTGTAAAATTTAATCTTCAAACCTCTATTTTTCTTAGCCAACTCTTTATTTTCATTGATTAATTTACTAACATAA
>JANXBF010000074.1 GCA_025057615.1 Candidatus Calescibacterium sp.
GATAAAACTTCAAATATTATATAATGTTTTTAAAATACTTCAGCTTTGACGCAAAATTCGCTCTTTGAAAAACAAAAAGAACTTAATTTTTTAATAGATAATCAATAGGGTTGCAATGCACCAATGAGGAATTTAAACTAGAATTATCAACGAAACTTTCTGTGAAACTATTAGGTTGCAATGCACCAATGAGGAATTTAAACCTAATTCTTTACCATCTTCAAGTTCGCATTTTATCAGTTGCAATGCACCAATGAGGAATTTAAACACTTTCTCCCCCGTGTCCTTCACGCATTTTTTTATTGTTGCAATGCACCAATGAGGAATTTAAACTTTTTTATTTCATTCAGTAATCCTTTGTAATGTTTAGTTGCAATGCACCAATGAGGAATTTAAACTTGTAAATAGCAAAAATGCTCAATGAAAGCATATCCGGTTGCAATGCACCAATGAGGAATTTAAACCACCAGGAACATTTCATATAATCATTGATTTTGTAAGGTTGCAATGCACCAATGAGGAATTTAAACAAAAGATATAAACTTTTTTCTGCGGATACAGAAACTAGTTGCAATGCACCAATGAGGAATTTAAACTAATAAACAAAGAAACATTATGTCCTTCATCTATTAGTTGCAATGCACCAATGAGGAATTTAAACCATTTTTTCTCGTCGGAGTTTTTCTCGTCGGAGAATGTTGCAATGCACCAATGAGGAATTTAAACTACTCAATTGTAAACGAAAAATAATGTTCAGCAAGTAGGTTGCAATGCACCAATGAGGAATTTAAACTAAAGAAAAAATTGATTTTGTTTTATGAAAAGTAATGTTGCAATGCACCAATGAGGAATTTAAACTTGTTAGACAAGTGGGGGTTGAGCATAAGTTTTGACAGTTGCAATGCACCAATGAGGAATTTAAACAGATAATCAGTGCCCTTACAAAAACAATTACAAGCAAGTTGCAATGCACCAATGAGGAATTTAAACGCGTTGAATGTCCGACATGTGCTGACTTGTGTCAAGGGTTGCAATGCACCAATGAGGAATTTAAACCAGAAAGCGTTAGAATTAATGCAACTACCT
>JANXBF010000075.1 GCA_025057615.1 Candidatus Calescibacterium sp.
GAAAGCAATAGCAGAAGAAGTTAAAAAGTTTAAATTCCTCATTGTCACATTGAAACTTTATCCATTTCTACAAGCATATCATCGACTGGCTCGTTTAAATTCCTCATTGTCACATTGAAACAAAGAAGGTATGCAGATGGTGCGGCGCTTGGTATTTCAGTTTAAATTCCTCATTGTCACATTGAAACTAGTGCATCTGGGATAACGCGGCGGGTAGTAGCGAGGTTTAAATTCCTCATTGTCACATTGAAACTTTTGAGAAATTTATAGAGGTAATAGACATACTTTTGTTTAAATTCCTCATTGTCACATTGAAACAAATCAGATACAACAACATAGCTCTTGAGCATATAACGTTTAAATTCCTCATTGTCACATTGAAACAACCTGATTCTAAACAATCAAGTATCTCCTGTTTATTGTTTAAATTCCTCATTGTCACATTGAAACTGAAGCAGGAATGTTTCCTATCTTTGCCGCGAAAAAAGGTTTAAATTCCTCATTGTCACATTGAAACCAAACGAAAATATCTTTTCACAACCCTCATAACTTTGTTTAAATTCCTCATTGTCACATTGAAACTCAGGCACTCCGCTTCTGAATAGGCCGATTGAGTTAGTTTAAATTCCTCATTGTCACATTGAAACTCTCTTTCTTGTGTTTCTTTTGGTGTAAAAAGGATGTTGTTTAAATTCCTCATTGTCACATTGAAACTACCACCTTCTTCTACATCTACACCCCCTCCTTCTTCGTTTAAATTCCTCATTGTCACATTGAAACGAGGCTATCTATGAGTCCCTCGGAGATAATAAAAATAGTTTAAATTCCTCATTGTCACATTGAAACTCAGCAATCGTTCGTAACTCAATCGACCGTGATATTGTTTAAATTCCTCATTGTCACATTGAAACTCCCTCTCTCTTTTCTTTTGAATGGAGTAAGAATAATGTTTAAATTCCTCATTGTCACATTGAAACCAACCTTGATACAAATGTCAATGTAATCCCTAACCTGAGTTTAAATTCCT
>JANXBF010000076.1 GCA_025057615.1 Candidatus Calescibacterium sp.
TTTTATTATAAAGATTTTTCATTTCTTCTTTTTTTATTCTTAACTCATTTTTATAGGAATCAAATAAAAAGTCTATGGTAGAAACAATTTCAAAAAAACTCTTTACTATTCCAATTTCTTTTGAAATATCCTTTTTAGGCTCAATAGAATTAATAAACACAATATCAAAAATTATAGGTTCATTTTTGCCTTTAACCATAAAAGAAAAAGTTCCCACAAAGTTAGATGGATTAAAAATATCCTTTGAATAATTATATATCAATTCTGAAAAATTCTGGTACTTAGGATTAATCTTTATAAATTCAAATTTAGTTTTTGATTTTATAGAATAGGCGTATAAAGCTGCATTATTCCATAGTTCAAAAATAAAATCAACAATTTTTATAATTGCATTATCTATCGTAAACTTTTCAGTCCCCACCAATTCTTTAATTATCTCAAAAACTTTTTGATAAAGAAAAGCAGAATCCATTTTACTAAGGCTATAATACCACATAGCCATTTTAGACAAAATATTCATTATCTCATCATTCCAACTATCATCAGCTTCTAAGGAGAGGTCAGAAAAAGATAAAACAGCCAAAGGCAACTTACCACCAAAACTAACCTTCTTGCATAAGAATCCCTTTACTTTAGAAAACCTACACGTAGAACAAGGAACAGGTTTATTTTTCTTGAAAGCAGGACAAATTTCCAACAAAACGTTCCAATTATTTATTTCACAAGGTAAGCTATTATAAAACTTGCCATTTTCAAACACAAAAGCGACATGCAAATCAAAACCTATATTTGATAATAAATTTAAAAGCTGATTTATAGGCAACTCTTCTTTCTTAACACCTACCTTATCTATTATCCACTTTGATATCTCCTTAAAAATCTCATTCTTATCAAAAATATAAAGATTACTGTTTATAAGTAACGATATCGTATCAGCTATGTTTCTTAATTCATTTAAATCCTTTATATCAAACTTTTTTTCTCTTATCAAAGTTAGTGTTCCAATGGGTAAACCCTTGT
>JANXBF010000077.1 GCA_025057615.1 Candidatus Calescibacterium sp.
AAACAATCGAGGTGTAGGCATAGCACTTATCTGTGCTCTGTACAAATATACCAATGAGGAATTTAAACGTCATTGTTGGTATATCTATACTTAACAACACTATCTGTACAAATATACCAATGAGGAATTTAAACATGAAACAGACAAATGCCATACTGTTGCTGTTATGTACAAATATACCAATGAGGAATTTAAACTTTGTATACCTTCAATTGTGTCTTGTATTACAGGAGTACAAATATACCAATGAGGAATTTAAACGAATGTGTAAAAGTTGAAGTATGAAACAGTGATGTAGTACAAATATACCGATGAGGAATTTAAACATGATTCTCATAATCACTTTTTCGTATGATAAAGTACAAATATACCAATGAGGAATTTAAACTTGGAATACACGTAAATACTTTCGGTCAGTATATACGTACAAATATACCAATGAGGAATTTAAACCATAAAGTATACGTGGAAGTGTTTGGAGGAGCAGGTAGTACAAATATACCAATGAGGAATTTAAACAAAAAGTTTGCAGCAATAGCTCTTTGGGATCGGTACAATCCACAGTGCTCATAGTACTATAGATATCAATAGTACTATAGCACTATTGTCACAGAAAAATTTATACCCATAGGAGCAAAAGTAGAATCGGTAGTAGAATCGGTAGAATTCTATTATGATCGGTAGATCCTTTACCTATTGGACGATTGAAAATATTGGGAACTACTGCTGCCATAGTTGCTATAGCACTATAGCAATAATAGCTATATATGTCCCGCAACACTTTAAAAGTTTTCAGCTTACCTATGAGGAATGAAAACGACACTATACATACTACCATTGTACTTAAATCCTAAAGTTTTCAGCTTACCTATGAGGAATGAAAACATACATTTCTTGTTAATATTG
>JANXBF010000078.1 GCA_025057615.1 Candidatus Calescibacterium sp.
TTGAATAAATAATTTTAAATCATCACTTTTTTCTTCAATAATCCTCTTTTTAGAAGAATAGTAAAATTCATCATTCACAGTTTTATAATTTAAACTTTTAAGATCAAAATAGTTATTATCAATTAAATATGAGATAACAAAAAAATCATCCACATCTATACAATATGTTCTGAATTTCCTAAAATATCTATTCAAATTTTTGGTTTCCCCTTCAAATACTCTAAAAGCATGCTCTGGCTCATATTTACCTATTAAACGTAGAATTTTGGAAGTATTTAATTTAGCAAAATGTTTGGAAATATTTGAATTCGGAAAAGAGTTAATATACGTTAACAAAATTATAGCAGTAACTTCCCAAGAAGAATCAAATAAAACTCCATCGAAATCCAGCAATATGTTCATGTTATTTACCCTTTAATAACTCTTTATAATACTTTTTAAACTTTTCCAACTTTGGAAATATAACAAACAAACAGTAAGGATTACTAAGGTTTCTTTCAAAATAATTATGATGATATTTTTCAGCAGGAAAAAACTCTTCAAACTCAACAACTTCGGTAACTATTTTGTCATTTTCGTAATTCCTGAATACTTCCATTTTTTCTAATTTTCTAATGTATTCCTCAATCCGTTTTTTTTGTTCATAATCACGATAAAAAATAATAGATCTGTACTGAGTTCCCACATCATTACCTTGTCTATTTTCAGTAGTTGGATCATGAATGAAAAAAAATATTTCCAATATTTCCTCAAGAGATACAAGAGAATCATCAAACTCTATGTCAACAACTTCTGCATGTCCAGTCT
>JANXBF010000079.1 GCA_025057615.1 Candidatus Calescibacterium sp.
CTTTCTAATTTGAATTAATGTTTCTACATATGCTGTTAAACCCATTTTCAATCCTTCACCATAACCTCCTTCTAAAATAGTTATTATAGTTTTTACTCCTCCAATCTTCATTGCATCTATAAATATTTGTGCTATTGCTTCATATGTTTCATCAGTTGCACTTAAAGTTGTAAGTCTATCACCAACATAGGAATCAAACCCAGCTGAAACTACTATACCATTAGGTTTAAAAACTTCAATTAATGGTTGAATTACATTTTCAACAATCCATATATATTCTGGATCTCCAGCGTAATGTGGTAAAGGTATATTTATTTTCGTTCCTTCAGCTCCACCTCCACCAATATCATCTACATAACCCGTTCCAGGATATATACCCCACTCATGTATGTCAATATGAATAACTCTAGGTTCAATCCAAAAGATATCTTGAGTTCCATTACCATGATGAGCATCAAAATCCACCATTAAAACTTTAAATCCTCTATCTAAAAGTGTTTTAGCAGCTATAGCAGCGTAATTAAATATACAAAATCCAAGTGTAGGTGCACCCATAGCCCATCCACTTCTACCAGCATGATGACCGCCAGGTCTAGGCATTATCAACCATAATCCTCCAAATTCAATTGAATTTAAAGTTGCCATGTAAGTTGCAGTAATAAACCTAGTTGAAATATCAAACGTATACTCATTAACATAAGTATCAGAATCTATACGATGAAAACCCTTTACACATTCATTCTTAATATAATCGAT
>JANXBF010000007.1 GCA_025057615.1 Candidatus Calescibacterium sp.
ACATTTACCAGAAGTCTGATAAGCAATTTTTTAGATTTTCTGTCTCTTATTCGAATGTAAGGATTCTTAATACTGTTCCCAATGTTTTGGAATATTTACCAAATTCACCCAAACTTTTAATACTTGCAAAGTATGGATGTAAGTTAGGAAACAATTTTTCTGCGGGATTAGAGTTAAAATATACTTCCAGAACATTGCCTGATAATTACAAAATTCTGTCTGTAATTGGTGATAGTTGGGCACGAAGAGTAGATAGGGGTATTTTTGAAATACCACGGAGTATAAAACCTTTTTTATTGGCAAATTTGACGTTGAAATATTACTTTGATGATAAAAATTATATGACTTTGTATATCTATAATCTTTTTAACGAAAAATATTATTATCCCATAAGTCTCATAAATTCCAGACCTATTTATAGTTACCCTGGCTTTAGGAGAAGTATATATCTAGGAATAAACTATACATTCTAAAATATGTTAATACAAAAAGTTACTGAAGTGTCACTGCAAAAAGCTCCTGGGAAGGGAGGAGTGTTTCTCCTTTATTTAACGTTTTTAATGATATTATTCTTTATGCTTTGGGAAATGAAAATTCAATGGTTGGTTCTGTTGAAGGAGTAATATCTTCCTCTCTTGGTGATTCCTTATCTATAATGGCTGGTGGTTCTGTAGGTATGGCAATTGGCACGGCTAGTAACATTCTGTGTATGGCTAGTTCATATAGGCAGGGGACTAGATTCTGATTAGAAGTTATAGTTAAGTTGTTATATTGGTTGATAGTATTATTTTCAAATTTCTATTATATTTAATTTGGGGTAAAGTATTTTTATTTCTTTTTTTATATTTTTTGTATCCAATGTATTTTTCATGAGTTCTGCATTAAATGAATTAACTACGATTGAATATTTATGAGGCTTATTTTTCACAAAAATTTTATATTCTTTCATTATTTTGGGTATAGATTCATAATCTATTATTATTTTACCTAAGTTTTCAAGAACGTAAACTTGAGATTGTTGTAGGTTATTTATGTTAGATTTGTTCAATGATGATAATAGATTTATTTCTTTGTTCATAATAGTTTCTTTGTTAAATATGGGTATTTCAAACATTTCTACTATTCCTATTATTGTATCTATTATTTTTTGTGGATTTGTTGAGAATGTTGGTCCTATGATAAAGAATATTTCATTAGCGAAGGATAGAGATATTCTTCTGTCTGCTGCTCCATCTATTATTATTTCTTTTATATTTTTGAGTTCTTTTGTTGTTTTTTGTAAGAAAGTTTGGAATTGTTTAGTTGATGATGGACCTGCAATTTGAACAATATCGTTATCCAGCATTTTGTATACTTCTAATTGTCCCAAGAATTGGTTTTCTATTGGTAATTCGAGAATTTTTATAGATTTTGTAGGTTTCAGCTTACTGTATGTGCAAACAAAATTATCTTTTTTTACAAGTATCGATGGTTTTTTTATTCCGAAGATATGGTCTACAGCTTCTCCGTCCCATCCTATACTTGTTATAATATAGTTATCTTTTTTTTCAATATATCTATTTAGGAAAGTTGTTTTTCCAACGTTTTTTGATAGACCTATGAAAGCTGTTATTTCAAACATTTCACTGTTCTAATAGTTTTTCTACATTTTCGGAATATTCAGGTGGTATTAGTTTTTGTATCTGTGAAAAATAGAATACCACTAATGGAAGGTTTTCTTTTATTTCTTCTAAAAGCGAGAGATTATTATTAAATATAATTTCATGTAACTTTTGTAGTATATTATAGTATGTTTTGAATGCTTCTCCAAACATTATATCTACAAATGTTTTAAATACTATATCTTCGTCTTCTAGAGTCAAAATAGTTGAGACTATTTCTGCATTCATTAGCAATTTATTCATTTCTGTTTTATAGAATTCATAAAGTTCTTCTTTGGTAACCATATTTTTTTTTATACTTTCTATGAGTGTTTCCCAGAATTTGTAAAAATTGGTGTTTTTTACTTCTTCAAAGATTATTTTGAGTTCCAGTGTTTTTATTTGTAGCAGTTTTTTGTATATTTCTTTTTCGTTATTTTCTTCTAAATTTTTGTTTATTTCCTCTATTATTGTTTTTGCTTCTTTTATTGAGTTTTGTAGTTCTTGGTTTACTTCTTGTTTTTCTAGTCTTTCTATTAATGTTTGTATATCTTGAAGTATTATATATATTGTTTCTTTCATTATTGTATGTTACAGATTGGATCTTTGTATCCGAGTTTTTGGTATTTATCAAAAGATCTGAATATGCATCCTCCTCTGCATTCTGTTATGTATGTACAGTTCTGGCATTTAATGTCCTGATCTATTTTATTTATTTCCTTTTTTGCATTTTCTTTCCATATTTCTTTCAGTGTTTTTTCTTTTATGTTTCCTAAGGAGAACTTGTCTTTATACTTTAAGAACATTCCTGATGGTAATATATCTCCCAGTGCTGACAGGTAGGCGGTGGTTTTAGCGCATCCGCATCCGAAGCTTTCGTATAACCCATTTTTCCCGAATTTCATTGGTATTCCAAAAAATTCCACATCTATTTTGGTTCTTTCTTTCATGTTAGAAATTATTCTAACTATTTTTTCTATTTCTTGATTTGAAAGCAGTAATTCAGGATATTCTTCTGCTCTACCTACATTATATATGGGATAAAATGTTATACCATTTGCATTGAACTGTTCAGCAAAACTTAAAAAATTCGGTAAATATGTGTAGTTGTATTTATTTAAAACAAAAGAAAACCTTACATAGCATTTGTTATACTTTTTATATTCATTTATTAATAACAGATTTTTTTTTAGTGTTTCAAATATGTTTTTACCTCTTATGTTATTATATTCTTTTGCATTTACAGCTTCTATAGATATTTTAAATTCCTGAATATTTATATTTTCTTGTAGAAATTTTTCTATGTCTGGAAATATCAATGAGGTTGATATGGAGATGTTCATTTTGTTTTGATCTGCTTTTTTGAGTATTTCTATGAATTCTTTTTTGAGGAATGGTTCTCCTCCTCCAAATGATACGTAGAATATACCATTGTTTTTGAGTTCATCTAAAAAATCCAGTATTTTTTGAGTTGATAATTCTTGGTTTAGTTCTTCATTAGTTTTTTTACCTGATTTTGAGAAACAGTGTTTGCATTTTAGTAAACATTCGTAAGTCAGTGCTATATGGAATTTTAGGGGAGAGGAAATGAATCTATTATTTAGATAAAATTCGAGGTTTTCATTACTTAATATTTCCACATTTGAAGAGTAGTTGTTATCAATTATTTCTATTGATTGTATTAACTGTATAAAGCTTTTGAAATTTAGGTAGCTAAATCTGTGTGAAAAATATTTGTAATATAGATTATCAATATCTATGTTTGGTTTTATATTGAGTATTATATTTGTTCCGTCTTGATCTATGGGTATGTACTCTCTTCTTTGTGTATCATATATTAGACTTCCGAAATACTCTATTCTTCCTATGAATCTCATTGTTTTTTATCTATTATTAGTATTAGATTTTCTACTTTTTTAATTTCAATTTCTTCGTTGTTTTCGAATTTTGTGTTTGGGTTTAGGGGAATGGCTTCCCATAAAACTCCATCTAAATTAACTATAAGTTTATCCCCTTGTATTTTTACAATCCTTCCTATTTTACCTATTTGTTCTATTGAGGAATATTTTCTTACTGATAATACTGCGTATAGTATATAACTGAATAATCCCAATATTGTTAAAGATGCTAGAGTTATTGTACCTATTGGTAAAGGATGATAAATATTAACATTTTTGAATAATATTATTGATCCTAATATGAAAGTTATTAATCCCAAAAATGTTAAGATACCATAAGACTGAAACTTGAGTTCAAGTAGCATAAGGATAAAGGAGAATATTATGAATATTATACCGAGAATATTTGCTGATATTATGCCTAATCCAAATAGTCCTAAACTCAAACATATGATACCGACAATTAAGGGAACCAGACTTCCTGGATGGTTTAGTTCTATTATTATTGCCCAGAAGCCTATTGTTAGTAAAAAATAGGCTATTGATGGATTTGCAATGAATAGAAAGAAACTTTCTATAAGGTTGGGATTTTCTCTTGTATATTCTATTTTTTTAAAATTTCTCAATGTAATTTCGGTCATTGTGTCAAGTATTATTGGTTTATTTTTTATTTTTTCAAATATTTCATTGGGTTCTTGAGCTATCAGATCTATGATATTTTTATTGAGTGACTCTTTTTCGGTATATGATGTTGCATTTACAACAGTTTCTTTAACAGCTTCATAGTTTTTGTTTCTTTTTTGACATAGATTTCTTGTGAAAGCTAATAGATCTTGAATGATCTTATTTTGTAGAGTTGGATCTTGAACTAAGGGTGTTGATGCACCGGTGTTCGTTGATTCCGACATTACTGACACATGTCCTGCTATTAAGATGAACATTGCTGCTGATGCAGCTCTACTCCCTTTGGGATAAACATATGTTATTACTGGGTGGCTGGAATTGAAAAATACTTTTATAATTTCCATCATTGAATTTAGTAATCCACCTTCACTGTCTATCGTTATCATTATGAAATCAATATCTTTATTTTTGTATTTGTTGAATTTATTATTGAGGTACCATGAAGTTGCTGGTGTTATTGGTCCTGATATTTCTAATACTAATACTTTTATTGTGTCTTTCTCTATTTTTTTATGTTGTAATGGTAATGTTGGTTTATATTGGGGAGTATTTGTTGTTATTTTTGAAAATGTTATACCTAAAAAAAAGAATGCGTATAGCAATAACGTTATGTATAAAAGGAAGTAGCTTTTTTGAGGCATATCACTTAGGATTAAGTTTTATAAATGATAAAGCTATGGCTATTGCATCTGTTATATCATCAATAATTTGTTTTTTTTCTATTTGTCCATTGAATTTACAAAGTATTTCTTGTTGAATTTCTTTTTTGTTTGCATTTCCTTTATTTGCTATTACTTTTTTTACCTGTGTTGGATTAATCAGAAATAGAGGGGTATTGAGTTGAGTGCAGGCAAGGTTTATTACTCCTATTGCTTGACTTACTTCAAAAGCAGTTTTTCTATTTAAATAGTAATATAGTCTTTCTATGACCACTGTTTGTGGTTTATATTTTTTTATTAGTTTTTTTGTGTATTCATATATTTGTTTTATTCTTAGGTTATGTTGCTGAGAGTTAACTGGCATTAAGCCATATTTGATTATTTTGGTTTTTTGTTTCTTTTGGTTTTCAAGGATTGCGAATCCCACTCTTGTTGTTCCTGCATCTATACCTAGGATTTTTTGAGATGGAGATTTTCGATTTAGGTTATTGCTGTTTGACTTTTCTCTAAGCTTCATATTCTTTATAATTAATGATTTCTTCAAGTTTTTTGTTAATTTCTTTTATTTCTTCCAATTTTATGACTCCTGAATTTATTTTTTCTCTTACTTGTTCTAATATTTCTTTTTTGAGTGTTTCAATATACTCTATGAAACTATAGGCTATGTTTATAAAATGTTCATGGATATCTATTGCTGAATCATGAATGGATAACAAAACGTTTTTCACTTCTGCACTTATTTCAGAATTATTTTCATCTTCTTCTCTTTTTTTTAATGTTTCTTCTAACATTTCTTGGATTTGTTCAATATCGGTTTCTATTCCTTTTTTTAGTTCATCCAATTTGTATTTTTCTTTTAATTCTGTTATATTTTGATTGTTTTCTATTTCCTCTGAAAAGTTTTTTAAATACTTGAGAATATTGTTAAAATGTTCTATTATTGATATTCCTTGTTTTGACATTTTGATAACCTTATTTATCTATCATTTTATTATCATTTTATTATTTATCAACAGTGGTTAATAGTAGTTTTTTAGATTAATTGAATAAGTCCTTCATAAAAAAGTATAGGAAATACGTTGTTATTTTTGATAATTTTAATTTTTATTGATAAAGAGCAATATTTTTGAAGAAATTTTAAACCCTTGTTAATATTGTAAAAAAAGTGTTTTCGGAAAGTCTTGAAAATACTAGAATTAAGAAGATGATTTTTCAAAAAATAAAATTTTATGTGGTTAAAATATATTTGATTGTCATTTTTTTTATTTTTCAAAGAGGAAAGTTTTTCGATTTATGTAATTAGTATATTGTAAATTAAAGTACTACATCACAGGAGGTGAAAGATAGATGCCAAAAGCAAAGACGACACCTAAAATGGTCAGCAAGAAGGAATTAGTAGAGTCCATGGTAAAGTGGGTAGAGAAAAATAAGGGAATGCAAGTAACCAAGAAAGAAACTGAAGTTATACTAAAAGCCTTCTTGGAAACAGTAGTGGAATTCTTGAAAAAAGGAACAAAAGTTCAATTGGTTCCATATGGAAGTTGGGAAGTAAGACACAGATCATCAAGAAAAGGAAGAAACCCAAGAACTGGCCAAGAAATAAATATACCAGCAAGAAAAGTCCCTGTTTTCAAAGTTGGTAAGAGAATGAAAGAAGCTGTCTAAGATTTGTAATACTATATTTTGCTTTAAAGGGAGGATTAGTATCCTCCCTTTTATTTTTTGTTAAAAATTAACAAAGAAAATGAAAATCTGTAAGTTTATATAATTATATATTTGGTGAAAAAAATCAAAAGTATATTTAAGAATTTTTTAGTTGAGCTTGGTTATGATGATAATGTTGCTTCTTTTGTTAAGAAACTTAAACCTCCTTGGAAATATATACTTGGTGTAGCGGTATTTACACTGTTTTTTAATGCCACAACTGTTGTTCAGCCTATAGTTCTGGCCAAACTTTTTGAGATGATATATGAACAGAGAAGTATTTATATTCTTAATTTTATAGTTCTGTTCGGATTAATTCTGTTTTTTGTTAGGGGTATTTCACAGTATTTTCAAGGTTATCTTTTAGCTAAGGCTTCCCAAGAAGCTTTGAATCAAAAGAGAAAAGAGTTCATCGAAACTATATTTAAGCAACCTGTGTATGTACTGGAAAGAAACCATAGTGGGCACTTGATATCGGTGGTTATCTCCAATATTGCTTCTATAGTATCCGATATTCCTGGTTTAATTTTAGGTTATGTGAACAGTATTATAACTTTGGTTTTTTCATTGGGATGGATCTTTTATAAGGATATTAGTTTAGGTTTTATGACGGTTTTCAGTTTACCATTTTTGGCCTTCGTTATGAGATACTTCTTCAGGAAACTTGAGAATGTCAGTGAATTGATTCAACAGAAGATTTCTGAGGTAATAACTGATATGAATGAAGTCTTTAGGTATATTAAAATTGTTAAGTCCTTTAATAGGGAAGAATTTGAAAAAGAAAAAATATTCAGTTTATTGGATGAATATAAAAATTTGAGTTTGAGGCTTTCTAAGGTTTCTTTTTTGCAGAAACCCACAGCTGAGTTTATTGCTTCTTTGTCATTAATTGCTATGACATGGTATAGTGGTTATTTGGTTATATCTGGAGTATTGAAACCGTTTGATGTTCTTGCTTACTGGGGTTATGTTGCTATTTCTGTTGCTCCCATAACTAATTTATCTGCATCAATATTTAATACTAGAGTAATTATTGGATACATAAAGCAATTTATGAATACTGCATCAAAATTGAATGAAAACGAATACGATCCTGGGCTTTATGAATACAATAATTTCTTTAAGTTTAAGGGCAAAATAGTATTTGAGAATGTCAGCTTTGCGTATGATGATAAGTTAATCTTGAATAATATCAGCTTTACTATAAAACCCGGTGAAAAAATAGGAATAATAGGTAAAAGTGGTATAGGTAAAAGTACTCTTGTTTCTTTGCTTATGAAGTTTTATAAGCCAATTGCTGGAAAAATATACATAGATGATATAGAAATTGATAAAATCAATCCTTTGATTGTTAGGGATAATATTTCTATTCTAACTCAGGAAATTTATTTATTTAGTGATACGATTTTAAATAATGTCAGATATTCTAATATTAGAGCTTCTCAGGAGGAAGTTTTTGAGGCTTGTAAAAAAGCTGGCATACATGAAGATATATTGTCAAAAAAGGACAGTTATAACTATTCTATTATGGAGGATGGTAAGGGGCTTTCTGGTGGCCAGAGACAGAGGATAGCTTTGGCCAGGATATTTTTAAAAAATTCCTCGATTGTAATATTGGATGAACCAACTTCTTCTTTGGATCCCTCTACTTCTAAGCAGATAATTGACTCTGTTTTTTCATATTTTAAAGACAAAACAGTTATAATTATTTCGCATAATTATGAGATTTCCAGTTTGCTCGATAGAATATTTGTTTTGGAAAATGGAGGGATTGTTGAAATTGATAATAAAAATAAACAGGAAAATTTGTTTTTGGGTTAAATAATATCTATTGATGAGTTTTGGAGCTATAACCTTCAATTTATCAAGTGATTTGCTAGTTTGGCTATCTGCTTTACTTATACTTGCGATATACAGTTTTCTCTACAGGGATAATCTTTATTATAAATTGGCTGAGCATTTGTTTGTTGGTGTTTCTGCAGGGTACTGGTTTGTTTTGACTTACTGGAGTTTTATACATCCCAATGTTATTCAGGCTCTAATTTCTATTTTTGATGTTAATTCTATTCATTCTGAAATGGTTGTCGCAGGTATTAATCCTTATGTTTCTTTTGGTGTTGAGTTGCCTTGGAATGTTAGTAAATCAATGAGTTTTGGGTTTGCAAGTATTAATTTACTAAGTCTTTTAAATATTATTGTTCCTACTGTTCTGGGGATAATGGTACTCTTGAAATTGGTTCCATCTATTGGTTGGGTAAGTAGGATACCAATTGCTTTTATAGTTGGTGTTACTGCTGGTATTACCATCTATTCTATAGGTATAGCTGATGTTATAAAACAGATTAGTTCTACAATTGATCCTTTCATATTTTTAACCGATGGTTCCAAGATAGATTGGGTCAGGACATTGTCTGATATATTGATTTTGATTGGTGTTCTTAGTAGTTTATTATATTTCTATTTTTCTACTGAATTCAAAGGGAGTGTGAATTACATTGTTAGAACTGGTATAATGTTTTTGATGATAGCTTTTGGAGTGGCATTCGGTTATACTGTCATGGCAAGGGTTTCGTTGGCTATACAAATATTTGATATACTTATAAACAAATGGTTGGGTATAAAGGTAATTTAAATAGTATAGTTGTTGTTCCTGATCCTATACTTAGGAAAAAATCCAAAAATGTTAAGAATTCAGAATTAAAAAAAATCAGGGATTTACTAAAAAGTATGACATATTTGTTGGATAAATATTCAGGAATAGGTTTATCTGCTGTTCAGGTTGGAATTCTCAAGAATTTTTTTATTATTAAAAAAGATTTTGAAAAAGAGAAAATTGATTTCAATAATTATTTAGATGAGATTGAGGTATATATTAATCCCGAGATTATCGAATATTCTACTGAAAAACAGGATGGTTGGGAAGGATGTCTTAGTATTCCCAATGTTGAATGTTTGGTTGAGAGACACAAAAAAATAAAAGTTAAGTATATCGATATTGATGGTAATATTGTTGTTAAGGAAATAGAGGATCTCAGGGCAATAGTATTTCAGCACGAATATGATCATACTCAGGGGATACTCATTTTAGATAAAGCTAAGCAAATAAGAGAAGTGGGTGATTGAGTTATGTCAATGGCTCTAAAAGAAATAAAAAATAGAATAAGGGCTGCTAACAATATCAGACAAATAACCAAGGCTATGAAACTCATAGCAAGTATAAAACTAAAAAAAATACAACGAACTTTTTTCCCTTTTAGAATATATTTGAATTCCATCAGGGAGATAATGAATGTACTTATGAATAATATTGATTTTAAGCTTATGGTTTCTGGTATAGAATATTTCAAAATAAGAAATACTTCTAATATTCTTGCCGTGGTTATATCTTCTGATAAGGGTTTATGTGGTTCTTATAACACCAACCTTTTCAATTTTTTTGAAAAAAAATATACCAAACATAATTTGAAAATGATAACTGTTGGAAGGAAGGCTTACCTTTATTTTTCCAAAAGAAATTACGAGATAATTGATCATTTTGATAAGGTTCCTGATGTACCAAGCTTTAGTTTTTCAAAAAAGATTAATCAATCAATTATGGAGAACTATAAAAATTTACATGATATAAGCAAAGTGGATGTTATATATACTAAGTTTATAAATTCTATAAGATATCAGCCAAATGTTGAGACTGTATTACCGATATCTAGCGTAGATGTTGAAAAAATCAATAAGACCGTTGACCATTTCATCTTTGAGCCTTCTTTGGAATCAATTGGCCAGTATATTTTTGAACTTTATATAGATAGCTTGATATATAAGTTATTGGTTGAATCTAAGCTTTCTGAGTTCAGTGCGCGTTTTTCTGCAATGAATACTGCAACTGATAATGCTGAAAAATTAATAAAGGAATTGAAATTGTTATTCTTCAAGAAGAGACAGGAGTCTATAACCAAGGAACTATTGGAAATATCAGCAGGTGTGGAAGCTTTAAAATAAAATTTATTTCAATCAAAGTGTTTTCAATTAATGTACTTTCTTCACATTAACAAAATTATAAAAAATATAAAGAATCAGAACGATTATGTTAAAATAGTATTAAAGATACTTTTGTTTTCTTTATTTATGGGGTTAGTTTATTATATGTATCTTTTGTTTTATTTTCCTATTCAACCAAACATTTACTCAAAATTTAATATCATTTTATCTAATGATTATAAAGGTTATCTTGATGAAAATGAATATTTAAAAAAAATTCAGGACATATATAAGATTAAAGAGTATGATATTGACTATAGTATAGCTTCTAAGGTAATCTATGATATTGATGTATTTTTCAGTTTTCAGTTGGGATTAAAGGAAAATTTTCAGAAAGGAGAGAAAGCTCTAAAAGATTTTCTTTATCAAAACAGAGATAAAATTGGATATTTTAAAATAGATATTTCTGATTTTGAAATATTGAAAAGAGTAAATGTACAAGAGATGGAACTTATGAAAAAATTAATAATGGAGAAATTAGAATTACATTATAGGCAGGGGATAATGGAGGATGATGTACCTGCAATTTTGAATGAGATTGACATTCATCTTGATAATTATGTTAAAAATACCAAGAATAGTAAAAACATGTTGGATTACAAGAAAATTTTGCTTTTTTATGTTGCTAAAGTTTTGTTTCCCAACAAGTTTTTAAACATATCTAAGACTTTGGAAAAGCACACTGAAATGATTAGTAAGATTCCCAGAATTTATAGTTTAAACAAGGGAAGTGTAATAGTAAAGAAAGGGCAAATAATAAGTGATGAAGCTTACAGAATAATAGTTGAAACTGGTACTAAAAAAGATTACAATATTAAATTTATGTTATATTCTTTTTTCATATCTTTTATTCTGTTTTTATGTTCAGTATCCATCTTTTTTATTAGCAAGATTGGTTTAAAAAATATTTTTTTTATAGTAATTTTTATTTTTGTTAGTTCTGTTATGTTGCTTTCTTTGGATAAGTCTTTTTACTATTTGATTCCATTTTGGGTTGTTATTTTGTTTAGTTATTTTGTTAATGGTGTGGTTCTTTGTTCTGTTTCTTTTATTTGGTATTTGGTTATTAGTAACATTATGTATTATCAGATTTGGGGTAATTTAGTTGATGTTGGATTTTTCTTATACTCTTTGTTTTCTTTTCTGTTTTTGTTTTATTTCTTGTATGTTTATGAAAGGGATAGAATTTATTTTTTATTGAATGAGTTCAACTTAGGATTTTTTGTTGGTATCATTTTTTTCATTTTTGTTTTCTTTTTATTGTCGTATACTGGTGGTTTAATTGATGGTTTAGTGAATTATTTTTCATTTTCATTGGTCTCTGTTATTATCTCTTTTGTTATTTCGTATTTTGCAATTTTGATTTTGGGTGTTGGTATTGAGGATATTGGGATAGGTAAGATAAGATGGTTACTTGATTTGAATAATCCTCTTTTATCTGATTTATCTAGGCTGGCTCCGGGGACATTTAATCACAGTCTGAGGGTTTCTGAGCTTGCTGAGGCTTGTGCTAAAGCTATAGGTGCCAATCCTATTTTGGTCAAAATCGGAGCTTTGTATCATGATATCGGTAAAATGAATAGGCCAAAGTATTTTGCTGAAAATTTGGTTCAAGGAGAAAAAAATCCTCATGATGAAAGGGAGCCTTATTTGAGTGCCTCTATTATAAAATCTCATGTTACTGATGGGGTGAAACTTGCACAGAAATATAACCTCCCAAAAATAATTGAAGATTTCATTAAAACTCATCATGGAAATACTACGATATTATATTTTTATATTAAAGCAAAGAATATGCAAAATACAAGCAAAAAGTATTCGTTTGAAATAAAGGAAGAAGACTTTAAATATCCTGGACCTAAACCAAAGACTAAAGAAATGCTCATACTAATGATTTGCGATAGCGTTGAAGCTGCTTCAAGATCTCTTACAGAATATTCTTATTCTTCTATAGAAAAACTGACTGATAACATTGTAAATAGGCTAATACAGGAAAAACAGTTTTCTGATGTTGATATTACATTTAAGGAAATTGGTATTATAAAAGATACTCTCGTTAAAAATTTATATATATCTTATCATGTTAGATTGAAGTATCCTTCATATGCGAAAAAAAATGGTAATTAATCATAAGAATAATAGAATAAGAAAGTTATGTAATAAGGTTTATTATTTTATCATTAAGGTTTTTCCAACTTTGTCTGAAAAATTTTTTATTATAGATTTTGTTGATCCTTATCAAATTAGAAAAATTAAAAATAGTATTTGGAATAAGAATGTGTTTACGGATACGGTAACTTTAATATTTGATGATTGTGTTCATATTTATTTATGTCTTGATATAATTAAAAAAAATTCTTACAGGTATGGTAAATCTTTTGAGGATGAGTTAATTTTTGTTTTGTTGCATTCTTTTCTCCACAGTCTTAATAAAGATGAGAATGAAGTATCTGTTATTCAGCATGATCTATTTAGGCGATTTTATGAGGAAGTTATAAAAAATGAGTAAGAGGTTTAGGAGAAATAAATTAAGTTCAAGTATATTGGAGAGTTTTTCCAATGCTGTGAATGGTATATTTGAGGCTTTTTATCAGGAAAGAAATATGAGGATTCACCTTATTTTAGCTTTTTTTGTTATTTTTTCCTGTCTTTTTGTTAGTTTATCTGTTTTGGAACTTATTATCATATTTATTGTTATTGCTCTTGTTTTTATTACTGAATTGTTTAATACTACTATTGAAATATTGGCTGATAAAATTGAGAGTAATAAGGATGAGCAGATAAAGCTTATAAAAGACATATCTGCGGGTTCTGTGCTTGTTTCATCTGTTTTGGCTGTTATTGTTGGTATAATTATTTTTTCCAAAAAAATTTTTTCTGATACTCCAGTTTTGATTCAAAAGTTGTCTTCTTTACCAGAATACGTATATATTATTGTTTTTATAATAGTTTTGATTTTGTCTATGGGTATAAAAATTTGGTATATGAGGTTTAAGGGTAAGAAGGCCAATGTTCAGGGGGGGGTTATAAGTGTTCATTCTGCTTTGGCGTTTTCTACTTTTACGTTTATTGTGATTCATAATTGGCAGGATTATGTTTCTTGGTTTATGGCGTTTGTTCTTGCTGTTCTTGTTGCTCAGAGTAGGTTGGAAGCTAAGATTCATTCCTTGTCTGAGATAGTAAACGGTGCTATTTTTGGTGTTGTTGTGACTTATTTGCTTATTCAGTTTATTAATTTCTTGGGGGGTGTGTAGTTGGAGGATTTTTTAAAAAATTTATTTTTTACTTTTTTGTTAATATTTGCGAATGGTTTTTTTGTGTTGGCTGAATTTGCTTTGGTTTCTTCAAATCCTGTGAAGTTGAAGAAGCTCAGATTTCTGCTTCCTTATAAACAGTATCAGTCTATGGATCACTATTTAGCAACCTGTCAAGTGGGGATAACTTTGGCCAGTTTGGTTTTGGGTTGGTTGGCGGAGCCAACTTTCGCAACAATTTTTGAAAAGATTCTTATTGGTATTTTTAAGTTGGAGAGTTTAGTATTTATTTCTTCACATTTTTTTGCTATAGTTTTGGCTTTTACTATTGTGACTTTTTTGCATCTGATATTGGGAGAGCAGGTTCCAAAGTTAATAGGAGTCTATAGTCCTGAAAGGGTTATCATATTTTCTTCGCTTATTTTGGAGTTTTTCAGTTTCATATTTTATCCTATGACTTTTGTTGTCCGTTCTGTTCAGAATAAGATAGCTTTATTTTTTGGAGTTAATCCCTATGAACATAAGGAGATAAAGTTTTCTATTGACGAAGTGCGGGACATTCTGAAAAATGTCAGAGAATCAGGACAAATGAGCGAAATTCTGTATAATACTGTGAATTCCGTTTTAGAATTAAATAAATACAGAGTTAAGGATGTGATGGTTCATAGGACAGATGTGGTCTATTTGAATTACAATGATAGAGTGGAAAGTGTTATAGATATTGTTGTTAATACTCTTCACAGCAGATATCCTGTTTATAAAGACAACATTGATAATATTGTTGGTATTTTACATATTAAGGATATATTTTTGGCTATAAGGAAAAAGATTTTTCTTGTTGGGGAGATTGTTAATTTTCTAAATAGGAAGGTTTTATATGTTCCTGAGAATTCGGATCTTTTTACCGTTATGAATCAGATGAAGAATGAGCAGGCTTTGATGGCTATAGTTGTTGATGAGTACGGTGGTAATAAAGGAATAATCACCTTTGATGATGTTCTTGGTAAGATTTTGGGCACTATTCTTGATGAGTTTGATCTGAATAAAGTTAAAATTCTCAGAACCAAAGATGGATATGTTATATCAACTGATGCACATATCTATGAATTACCGGATGAAATAAGAAATATTTTTGATAACCCCAAGGCTATGTTATCCTCTGTTTTGTATGATATTATGCAAGGGAAAAAACCGAAAAAGGATGAAATTATAAAATATAAGGGATATAAAATAAAACTACTTGAAGTAAAAGGAAACGCAGTAAAATATATTAAAATATACTTATAATGGGTGAACTTGACAACCAGAATTTATATTATTTCTTGATTGCTATCATCGGCATTTTGTCTATTATATCAAGGATTATATACTATTATCTTGTTTTTTGTTCTCCCTATGTTTTGAGGAGTTATTCTCATTTAGTTGAGAATGAGTCAATTATAGAAGACTTTTTGGCTAATAGAACAAATTATACATCGTCTGTTTTGATTTTATTTTACGTTTTGACGTTTTTTTATTTTTTTGCTTCAATTTACTTTTTCCATAAAGTTTTTTGGGGTATTCTGTTACTTTTTTCTGCTTTTTTCGTTTTGTTTTTATTGATTGATTCGTTTGTGAAAGATGTAATTTTTATTGGAATAAATAGGTATCTGAAATATTTTGATTCTGTTATGATGTTTGTTAAGTTTCTGAGGTTTTTGTTTCCTTTGGCTTCAGTTTTTAATTATTTGAGTGGTTTTCTGTTGCGTTTTTGGGAACAGGATATAGATGTTAACAAGAAGTATTTTTCTGAGGCTATTGTATATTTGGATGATTTTAATTGGGATGATTACAGGGTTGAGATAGTTGAAAAGTTCTTGGCTATGAATGATACGCTTGTAAGGGAAATTATGGTTCCCAGAGTTGATATTGTTGCTCTTGAGGCTAACAAAACTATATCTGAAGTTGCTGTACTTATTATGAAATATGGTTACTCTAAGTATCCAGTTTTTGAAGACAGTATAGATAACATAATAGGTGTTGTGTTTCTGAAGGATATGCTGAGGTATATTTTTACTAACCAGGGATTTATTAGGCTCAAGGATATAGCGCGTATTCCTTTAATAGTCCCCGAGTCAAAGAACATATACGAATTACTTAACATTATGAAACAGAATAGATCTTCCATTGCTGTTGTTGTTGATGAATATGGTGGTACCAGTGGAATAGTAACAGTTTCTGATTTGCTTCAGGAATTGCTGGGGAAAATACAAGATGAACACGATAAGGAATCTGAGGAAGAAAATATTCAAAAATTATCCAGCTCTGAATACGTTGTTAACCCAAAAATAGATATTTACACTTTAGAGGAATATCTTGGATTTGATTTTCCTGATAAAGAGGATAGGGAGTATACAACTCTTTCTGGTTTAATATATACAAAGCTTGGTAGGATACCACAAGAAGGAGAAACCATAAACATAGATAATATAATCCTAAAAATACTGGAGATTAAAAAAAATAAAATAAACAAAGTTTTGATAAAGTTAGATTAAGGATGCAGAGTAATATTGACGAAATACTATTACTTGTTCAGGTGTTACCCCCTTTCATATCTTCAAAAGTTGAAAAGCATCCAAGAATTGGCGAGATAATAGAAATAGTAATGGATGTTGGAAGAACCCCTGAGATTAGGTTTCCTGATGATTTTGAAATCATTTCCTCAAGAGAAATAATGTATGATGATATAGAGTATGTTGTAAAAAGAATAGGGGAGTTTGGTAGGGATAATAGGGCTGGAATACCCAGAACTTTGCATAGAATATCTGCAATAAGAAATAGGAATGGAGTTATAGTGGGGCTAACTTGTAGAGTCGGCAGAGCTGTTTATGGAGCTGCTGATATTTTACTTGATTATATTAAAACAGGCAAAAGTTTGTTAATCCTTGGAAGGCCAGGTGTTGGTAAGACCACTATATTAAGGGAAACAGCAAGAATAATTAATGATAATTTGAAAAAGAGAGTTGTTATTGTTGATACTTCCAATGAGATAGGAGGAGACGGGGATATACCTCATCCAGCTATTGGTAGAGCTAGGAGAATGCAAGTTCCATCACCTGATCTTCAACATAAAGTTATGATAGAAGCTGTTGAAAATCACATGCCAGAAGTTATAATAATAGATGAAATGGGGACCCAGGAAGAAGCTTACGCTGCAAGAACGATAGCTGAAAGAGGAGTTCAATTAATTGCTACAGCCCATGGAAACAACCTTGAAAATATTGTTTTAAATCCGACTCTATCTGACATTGTTGGTGGTATTCAAGCAGTTATACTAAGTGATGAAGAAGCTAAAAGGAGAGGAACTCAGAAAACCGTTCTTGAAAGGAAGAATCCTCCAACGTTTGATATACTTGTTGAAATAGTCGACAGAAATACTTTTGCCATATATTCTAATGTTGCTTTAGCTGTTGACTTTATGTTAAAAGGAATTACTTTTAAACCTGAAATAAGAGTTAGAGAAGATAACGAATATAAAACTGTTCAAAAGGAATATTTTCAAGGTATAACAAGAGAGGAGCCAACTTTGAAATCCAAGAAGAATTTTACTAAATCTGTCCAGAACTATGAAGAAAAAAGATATAAAATATATCCTTTTGCTATAAGTGTTGAAAGGCTTCAAAAAGCCATAACTGAGCTTGAAGTTCCATTAGATGTTGTCTATGATATTAATCAAGCTGATTTTGTAATAACTTTGAAATCAAAAAAGCAGGAAATAGAAAAGAAAATTCAAAAAAATCCTACTCTCTATTCTTTACATAAGAATATAATGCTTGTAAGAAGTAATACTCTTACACAGATATCTAAGGTACTTGAGAAATATTTTGACTCTTCCGAACATGATATAAACTATCTAAATGAGGAAATAGAAGAAAAAATAAAAATAATGTATGAGAAAAATCTGGATAGGATGGAGTTAGATCCTCAGCCAGAAGAAATAAGAAGAATTCAGCACGAGTTGATAGAGAAGTATGGATTATATTCAAAAACTGAAGGTGAAGAACCTAACAAAAAAGTAACAATCTATAAAAAGAGAATTTGATGGATTCAGATAATTATAATAAAATTCTGCTTAATCTTTTTTTCGTATTCCATTTTATATAACAGGCTTTGTATGTGAGAGTTCAGCTCTTCCAATATATTTTCTGAGCTTTGCATTTGAGGACTTATTTCTTCTGATACTATTGAGATGGTTATTATAAATTGATATTCTCTTTTGAAATATTCAAGTATTGATTTTTGAATTCTTTCTAATATTTTTAGAAGTTTGCTTTTATCAATTTCTATCAGTGACATTAAAAAAATGTTGTGATTGTATCGACTAATTACATCAATATTATTTCTAATTTTACTTTTAATTATTTCTGCTATTTTTTTACTTACCTTTATTGCTTCTTCATATGAAAAATTTTTCACTATGTTATCAAATTTATCTATTTCAATTAGCGATATTGATAAATTTTTTTTCTTACGATATAGAAATGAGTATATTGTTTCATATTTTATGAAGAATCCTTTGAAGTTTAGTAACTCTGTTTCATTATCTATGAATGAATTACTGATTGGTTCTAATATAACTGCGTATTGATCATCATTCAGGTTTAGAATTGATGTTTTGTATATTTCATTATTTATTATTGTTTGTTGATTTTTAAGGTATTCGAAGTCTAGTTTTATTTTTTGGATTATTTCTTGTGCTTTTTGATTTATCCATTCGTATTCTCTTGTTTTCTTATTTACAATTACTATGGGAGTATTTATTGAGTTGAGTATATTTTCAAATATTTTTTCCATTATTTATATTGAGTTGTATCCTTTTGTTGCTGCTTCTATTCTTTCTTGTGTTGATGGATGAGACCTTAGATAGGGGTGTGTATAATCTGAAGAGCTGTTGTATTTTATTAGTACGTTTAGGAATGGTTGGAGAGGGAGGTTGTACATTTTTAGAGCTCTGCCTGCGTAATAATCTGCTTCTAATTCTTTCTGTTGGTTAAAAAGATTGGTTTCATATATGTTGTTTCCTAACATCCATTGTTGTAGGAATACTTGTGGTATATGTCCTAGTGTTTCGTGGGCCCACTCATGTGCTAATACTCCGAATATTGCCTCATAGCTTTCGTTTTGTATGAAATAGGGATCTATAAATACCAATCCTTGTCCTGTTGCCATTGCTCCTAACGGTGTTGGATATATCTGGACTGTTATGTTTGAGCCATATATGTAGTTCAACTTATTTGCTATATCGTGTAGTTGTTCGTTTGTAATCTGAGAAAACGAAATATTTATTAGCAGGATTATAATTAATATTACAATCTTTTTCATTTTATCTTGCTTCTAATTTAATATCCTTGGTTAACTTCTTGTTTAGTCTCAATATGTGAAGCCTTATTATTTGTCCAGGGGTGTATTTTTCTATTACTTTGTTATAATCAACTGTGTTATTGATGATTTCATTATTTATTGCTGTTATGATATCTCCTTTTTTTATTTCCATTTTGTATGCTGGGCTGTCAACTTCTACTTCTTCAACTATAACTCCTTTGGTGTTGGCTAATCCTAGGAATCGTATTATTTCCGGTGTTAAGTCTGTTACTTGGATTCCTATATATGGTCTTATTACTTTTCCGTATTTTTCTAGGTCTGATATAACTTTTTTTACTTTATTTGAAGGTATGGCAAATCCCAGCCCTTGAGCTGTTATAACTACTGCTGTATTTACTCCCACAACTTTGGAATTTAGGTCTATTAGTGGTCCTCCTGAGTTTCCTGGGTTAATTGGCGCATCTGTTTGTATAAGATCTTCTAAATACAGACCTTGGACTTCTAGGCTTCTGTTTTTTGCAGAGATTACTCCTACTGTTGCACTGTAGTCAAATCCATAAGGGTTGCCGACTGCTATGACCCATTCTCCTATTTTCACTTCATCTGAATTTTCAAATTCAAGTGGTTTAAAATTGTCTTGGGTATCAATTTTAAGTAGAGCCAGGTCTGTATATTTGTCTGCTCCTACTACAGTTGCTAGGTACTTTTTTGGGTTTCCTGGGAATGTTATGTATATTTCTTGGGCTTTTTCTATTACGTGATTATTTGTTATAAGGAATTTTTTATTATTGTCGATTATGAAACCTGATCCGAGTCCTTGGTTTTTAAACATTTTCTCCCAATCTTTGCCGAAAAAATATTTGAAGACATCGTCCCATTCTTTAGACCAAGGTGTTCCACTTGCTACTATATCTATTCTTGCTACGCTTTCTCTTACTTTTTCTATCACATTGACGAATGTTTTTTCATCAGCTTCTTTTATAACAACGTTTTGTTGATATACAACTTTTTGAACCTGTTGGTTTTGAGTTGTTTTGCTTGGACCATTTTTTGATAGAAGGTTGTAAGTAGCAATGGAACCTATTATACTTCCTATTACTGAACCGATTATGATAGAGATAATCATTACCAGGATGAGATTTTTATTCATTAATTTTCCTCCTATGTCTATTTTTTTATTCTCCCTTCTTTGTGTTTTTCCCTTTTACGTTTATTTGAAGGATTAATCATGGGGCCATAAAAATATTCATTAAGAAATGGGTAAAAGAAAAATTAACGAAATATTATTTGTTTTTATTCTTATTTTATCCTGTTTGCTTATTGTTCTTAATTTCATTGATAATTCTGTTTTGATTGAGAGTGATAGAAATTTATTTTATTTTAAGGATTTTTTTGTTGGATTGTTGGGATGGAACTTTATCTTATTACCTGTTTTTATAGTTTTTACTGGTTTGTACCTAATAAAACCGCATGAAAAAAATTTTTGGATCCATCTGGTTTGTAGCTTTTCAGTTTTTGTTGGTGTTATTTTGCTTTTCCCAGATCCTCTCAGCAAATCTGTTTTGCTTTCTGAAATGTTTAAAGATTACTTTGGAGAGATATTTAGCTTTTTTATATCTCTCTTTTTAATAGTTATACCTCTGATTTATATTTTTGATATATCTGTTCAAGATATGTTAGAAAACACAATACCATCTTTTATTTCTAATACTTTTAAAAATTTGCTTTATTTATTCACTGTGATTTCAAAGTTAGTTTTTGTTTTTCTTGATAGGTTGGGGGGTATTATTATTTATGCGTTTCATACTAATAAAGAGAGAAAGAAAACTGTTAAAGTGGATTTGGATACTAATAATGGTAACGTTGTAATGGATGAACCAAGAGTAAAATCGGTTAAAAGAAATAATAACGAAGACAGTGTTCAACCAAAAAAGAGAAAGTTTTCACTAGAGATAGAGATATCTGATTCTGAGCTTGAGAAGAACAGTTTGTGTAAGGTAGATGGTTATTATATACCATCTCCTTTTTTTCTACAGTCTTTTGTTTCTAATATTTATCCTCGTCCCAAGGGTAATACTACTAAGGATTACAGTGAGATACTTGAGGAAAGTTTAAAGAATTTTGGAATTCAGAGTAAAGTTATAGATGTTCAATCTGGTCCATCAATAACACGGTATGAACTGCAGATAGAAAAGGGTGTCAAAGTTTCACAGATATTGAGATTAAAGAATGATATAGCTTTGGCTTTGGCCGCTATAGCTGTCAGAATAGAGGCTCCTATTCCCGGTAAATCAGCAATTGGAATTGAAGTACCAAACGATAAACCTATTCCCGTTTATATTTCTGATATACTTACTACTGAAGAGTTTATTAAAAGTAATTTTGAAATACCACTGGCTTTGGGAAAGGATATATCTGGAAATATTGTTATTTCTGATCTAACTAAGACTCCTCATCTTTTGATAGCTGGTGCCACGGGTTCTGGAAAAACGGTTTGTATAAATTCTATAATTTGTAGTATGCTCTTTAAGTTTCCTCCAACTAAGCTCCAGCTTCTGCTGATTGATCCAAAAATGGTTGAATTGATACTCTATGAAGGAATACCACATATCATTGATATTATAACAGATGTAAAGAAAGCTCCCAATGCTTTGCTTCAGATGGTTAAACTGATGGAAGACAGATATAAATTATTTAGCACTCGTAAGGTAAGAAACATACAGGAATATAATTCTTTGGAGGATGTCGAAAAGTTACCTTATATAGTTATCATAGTTGATGAGTTGGCTGATTTAATGATGACGTCATCTAATGCTGTGGAGAGTCATATAGCTCGTTTAACGCAGTTGGCAAGGGCCGCAGGAATACATCTAATTATTGCCACTCAGCGTCCATCTGCTAATGTTATTACCGGTGTAATAAAAGCTAATATACCATCAAGGATTGCTTTTGCTGTTGCCAGTCAGGTTGATTCGAGAGTTATACTGGATATTTCAGGAGCCGAAAATTTGATAGGTAGGGGAGATATGTTATATATGCCTATAGGTTCTACAAGACCTATAAGAGCTCAAGGATGCTTTATTGGATTGAAAGAAATAGAATTGATTGTTAAATATTGGCAATTGCAGCCGAAACCTGAGAATCTGACTCACATTGATCTGGAAACACCAACCTTTATGAATTTCGACGATACTGATGAGGATCCTGAGATACTGAAACAAGCTGCAAAAATAATTCTTGAGGATAAAAAAGCTTCTACGACTATGTTACAAAGAAAGCTCAGGATAGGTTTTGCTAAAGCAGGTAGAATAATGGATATTTTGGAAAAAATGAATATTGTTGGACCTCAGGAAGGTAGTAAACCAAGAAAAATACTCATTCAAACACCTGAAGATATAGATAAGATTTTTAAGAAGTAGTCTAAAGGAAGGGTATATAATTTAAATAATTTTATTAGGGGAGGTTGATGAAGTATGTATAAAAAATTGTTGGTTGCTCATGATGGTTCTGAAAATTCTCAACGTGCTTTTAATGAAGCCATAAAATTAATAACTCAGTTTTCTAACAGGAATGAGGTTGAACTTTTTGTTGTTAGTGTTATTCAAATAGTTGATTTACCTGAGATTGCTGAAAATCAAGCTATTATTGATTATTTCAGAAAATATTATAAAGAAATACATTCCAATTTAACAGAGGTTGCTCAGAAGGAAAATATAAAGCTTACTCCATACATACTTGTTGGTAACCCATCTGTAGAGATATTGAATTTTGCAAAAGATAATTCTGTTGATCTTATAATTGTTGGAAAAACAGGTAAATCAAAGATAGAGCAGTGGTTACTTGGTAGTGTTTCTAAGAAAATTCTTGACCATGCTCCCTGTGCAGTTTTATTGATCAAGTGATATGGCATCTTTTGAATGGTATCAAAAGAAAATGTTTTAAGAAATCCAATTAAATAATAATCAGATTTTGAAGAAAATTATAATTGATATTCTCAGAAAAGAGATAGAGAATAATTTTAAAAATGACTCTGTATTTGGGGGTATATCTTTTTTTATAAGAAAGATTATAAAAAATAACAGTAACTTTGATGATGTTTTGCTGAGCCTTCTTGATTATGATAATCTTAATACTGAAAATAGAAGTAAGGTCATTTATTCTGTTTTATCTTCTTTGGATAAACTGCCTGATTTAGATAGTTTAACTCTTCAGAAAGGTAATGTTGTTAATAATACTTTTGAAATTCATGATAATGATTTTGAAAAGTTGATAGATGATTTATCTTTTAATAATTTGCGATTAAGTTCTGATCTGTTGGGTAGTCCATTAGAAAAATTTATGACAGATTTGGGAATAAATAAGAAAATTCTCGCTCAACTGAAGAAAGGTGGTATAAGGACTCTTGAGGATTTGATTTGGTTTTTCCCAAGAAGCTATAGTGATAGAACTAAATCTGTTTCCATCTTACAGGCTATCCAAAAAGAAAAGTCTTATATTATTGTTGATGTTATTTCTTCTTATCAGATAATAAATCCACCTGGAAAAAAATTTAAACTAATAAAATATGCAGTGAAAGATGAGTTTGGTTACCCTGCTGAATTGGTATTTTTCAATCAGGATTTTGTGATTCATTACATAAAAGCGGGGAATAGACTTAAGGTGTTTGGAAGGGTTATAAAGAATAGGGTTTATCAGATTTTTCCTGAAGAATGGGAATTGAGCAACGGTAAAACTCTTGATTTTGACAGGATCGTTCCTCATTATTCTACTTCTATCAATCAAAAGAAAATTAGGGAGATAATTTACAAAGCTTTAAAGTTGGTTTATAAGGAAATAAATGATCCTTTATTTCCTTTTTTGCAGAGATTTTCTAATGGTTTTAATTTGAGTTTTAGGGAGCTTTCAAAATCGATTGTTAATATTCATTTTCCTTCCAGTTTTGAAGAACTTGATTTTTGTAGAAATAGGGTTGCTCTGGAGGAAATAGTTTATACCCAAATATTAATGAGTACCGTTTCTAAAAAAGTTGCTACTTCATATAGAGTTGATAAGGTTTTGGGTTTGAAACATTTTTCTGAATTATCTTTACCGTTTGAGCTTACCAATTCTCAGCGTAAAGTGATTGATGAAGTATTGAATGATTTATCAAGTGGTAGTGCTTGTAGGAGGTTGGTTCAGGGAGATGTTGGGGCCGGTAAAACAATAGTTGCTATTATTGCTTGTTATATTGTAGGTAAACAGGGTTATCAGAGTTGTGTGATGGCCCCAACTGAAATATTGGCAACTCAACATTATAATAGTTTCAAAAGAATGTTGCCAGATATGAAAATAGAACTTCTGACTTCAAAAATAAAGGGTAGAAAGAGGGAAGAAGTAATACAGAGGCTTAAAGATGGTGATATAGATATACTTGTGGGAACTCATGCTCTCATAGGTGAAAATGTCGAGTTTAAGAATTTGGCCCTTATTGTCGTTGATGAGCAACATAAATTTGGGGTCAATCAGAGGTTTAGACTTTATTCTAAATCTGAGTGTCCTCATTTGATTGTTATGAGTGCCACACCTATACCAAGAACTCTTGCTTTGACTGTCTACAGTGATCTTGATATATCTGTAATAGATGAGTTGCCACCTGGTAGAAAAAAAGCTGTAACTGAGATATTTAATTATAAGGATCTAAAGAAAGTTTATGGTTTTATAGAAGATCAGCTTAAAGAGGGTAGACAGGCTTATATAATTTGTCCATCCATATTTGAAAATCCCAAAATTGAACTAAAGAATGTTGAAAGAGTATATGAAGAAGCGAGTAACTATTTTAAAGGTTATAGAGTTGCCTGTTTACATGGAAAGATAAATAATAAGGAAAAGGACAGGATTATGGAGGATTTCAGAAAAGGTGTTTTCTCTATTCTTGTTTCTACCACTGTGGTTGAGGTTGGGATTGATGTTCCGAATGCCAATGTGGTTGTTATAATGGATTCTGATAGGTTTGGGTTATCACAACTACACCAACTGAGGGGTAGAGTAAAAAGGAGTTCTCATCAACCTTACTGTTTTCTTATTACTTCCAAAAGCCTTTCTTATGCTGATTTCAATAAATCTGTCAAAAGGCTGAGTATATTGAAGTATTATGATGACGGGTTTAAAATAGCCGAAAAAGATTTGGAATTGAGGGGACCTGGTGAGGTTATAGGATATAAACAACATGGGTTTACAGAATTTAAAGTTCTTAATCCTATGAAAGATGTTGAATTAATAAGGTTTTCCAATTTTTTAGCAAAATCTATCGCTAAATTTGCCGATAGATTGGAATTTGTTAAATTAAAAATTGGAGAATTATCTTCAAAAATAAAAAACTTATCTGATACGATATAGGAGGTGTAATTATGATAACCAGAGACAAAGTTTTGATGGCTCTACGGGGGGTCAAAGAACCTAAGTTTCAAAAGGATTTTACACAGATGAATTTGGTGGAAGTCACAGTGGATAACAGTAATGTGAGGATTAAATTGTATTTGAGGGAGGATGTGTTTGAAGAGCGTATTGAAATAGAGAATAAAGTTAAAAATAAGCTCCAATTGGCTTTTGGTGATCAACTCAGTAGTATTCAGGTCGAATTTGTCAAAGTTAATGATTATTCAGAGATAAGAAGAAAAATAAAATTAGATGTATTAAATGAGAGTAAAGTTAATTTAGGTAGAGTTATAGCTGTTACGAGTGGTAAGGGAGGGGTTGGTAAGTCCACCGTTTCTATTAATTTGGCAGTGTCGTTTAAAGAATTGGGTTTCAGGGTTGGGCTTCTTGATGCTGACGTTTATGGGCCTTCTGTTCCCACTGCTTTTGGTTTGGAAGGACATATTCTTGAGATTAGGGATGAAAAGATTGTGCCGATAGAAAAGATGGGGTTGAGGATGGTTTCAATTGGGTTTATGATTCCGGAAGTTGATACTCCTCTAATTTGGAGGGGTCCAATGCTTCATAAGGCCATAAATGAGATGGTTAACCAGGTTAATTGGGGTGATTTGGATTATTTAATTGTTGATTTGCCCCCGGGAACTGGAGATGCTATGTTAAGTTTGAATAATTCTGTGAAGATTGATGGAGCTATTGTTGTTAGCACTTCTCAAAAAGTTGCTGCTGCTGACGTTATGAAAAATATTAATATGTTGAGAACTTTGTCTATCCCTATTATTGGAATAATACAAAATATGTCATATGTTGAATGTTCTTGTGGTCAGAGGATATATTTATGGGGTAAGAATGGTGTATTGGACTTGGCAAGTAGATATAACATAGAGTTTTTAGGAGAGATACCATTTATCCCAAGTATAGTCGATAGTATGGAGCATGGTAATTTTCTTATGTTGTCTAAAGAGGCAAAATCAGTTTTTGAAGAAATATCAAAGAAAATTATAAATAAATTGAATCAATGAATTAATTGTGGGGTGTTGTTTTATGTTAAAAAATATTGTTATTTTTATTTTGATGTTATATTGTTTTGCTTTTGGTTTTGAATATCAAATTACTGGTCCTAAAAATGTTTCCTCGCTTGAAAACGTTAAGTATAGAGTGATAGTTTTTAATAACAAAAAGAACGAGTTAGTTCCTGTCAGAGTTCTATATAAAGGAAGGATTTTAATGGAAAAAAAGGTGAAAGATAATGCTATTTTTAATCTAAATCTGTCTTCATTGGATTTGAAAGAGAATAGCCAAGTAGATATTGATTTTTGCATCAATAATGAGATAAATACTGTTAGTTTACAATATGTTCCAGATTTTAAAGCTATTATTTTCACGGATAAGCCTTTATACCAACCTGGGCAAACTGTTTACATAAAAGGCATAGTCTTCAAGAATGGTAAACCTATTAATTCAAAGGTAGAAATTCTTATTAATGATCCAAAATCTAACAAAATATTCTATAAGAGTTTTGTACCAAAAAATGGTCTGTTCTTTGAAAAGTTTGTAATTTCTGATTTAGTTGTAAATGGAATATATACTGTTATTATCCGGAGTAACGGTAAAGATTTGGCTGTCAACAGATTTGAGGTTAAGAAGTATACTCTACCTAAGTTTAAAATAGATCTGTCTTATGTTGACAACCCTGATATATTTGAAGTTGGAAAGAGATACAGGGTTAAGATTGATTGTTCATACTTCTTTGGTAGGAAGGTAGCTAATTCTTCTGTAGTTGTTAATATTTTTTCTTTTGATGTTGGATTTGAGAAGATTTATTCTGTTGAAGGTAGGACTGATAATAATGGTGTGTTTTATTTTGATTTAAAGATTCCGTCTTATTTAGTTGGTATTGACAAGAATAAGGCAATTTTAAGGATAGATGTTGAAGTTGAGGATTCTGCAGGCCAGGTTGAACAGAAAACTCAAACGATAGAGGTTTTTTCTACTCCAATTGTTGCGCACCTTATACCTTCTAATAATCCAGTAAAGGATATGGAAAACAAGTTTTATCTTATTGTTTCATATGCTAACTCTAAGGAAGGGAATTTCAAAGTTAATTTTTTAAAGCCATTTAAAAAAGAGTTCAGTACTAATGGATTTCTTGAATTCACTTATAGACCAACTTTGGATTACGAAGAATTTGTTTTTGATGTTTCTGATGATAAAGGTAATAAAAATAGATTTACTCAGAGTGTCTACAGTGCTATGGATAAATCTGTTTTAATTTTTAGGGATAGGTCTATCTATCAAGTTGGTGAAAATATGAGATTCAAATTGTATTCCAATATGTCTACTCATGTTTATCTTGATTTCTTTGTAAAGTCTGAGAATTCTTACAGAACTGTCTATACTGATAGTGTGTATCTTGAAGCTTTTAAAGTTAGAGAGTATCAAACCAGTGTTAATCCTGACTTTAGAGGGGAATTGGTTGTTAGAGCTTATTTTATAAGGCCTGATGGAACAATAGGTGAAAACTTTAAGTCCTTTATTGTGCAAGATCCGCAAGAATTGAAGATTTATGTTAAGAAAAATAAAGATATTTATAAAGTTAGGGACAGTTTGATATTGGATATTTATACTGATGAGAAATCAGATATTTTTGTTGATATTGTAGATGAGGCTCTGCTCTATTTGGCTAAATCTGATCCTGAGCTTTTAAAATTATATTTACAGTTGGAAAAAGAGCTTCTTGAACCTAAGTATGAAATTCATTCCATTAAGGATGTGTTAATATATAGAAAAGAAGGTATTTTAAATGCTATTCTTGACAAAAAAAATTTGAAGGAAAATTTGTCTTATGGTCATTATAATTTTCCTGAACAGGATTATCAAGGTGATCTTAATGTATATTTTATAAACTTTAATAGTGTCCGGAAAAAGATTGAGATGACTATCAAGAAAATGGAAGTATTATATACCAAATGTTATAATTACTATTATGCAAATAAGAAGTTTCCTAAGGATTTTAAAGAGCTTGGTTTGAAGAAAAAGGATTATGTGGATGAATGGGGAACAACCCTAAGATTGCTTAAGAAGAATAATTATTTAGAAATCATTTCTGCAGGACTTGATGGAAAATTTGGTACTGAGGATGATATAAATTATCCAAATTATGCCATGAGGGATACTTTTTTCCAGACGAGGGAGTTTGGGATTAATGTTCTTAAGAAGGTTGAGGTTGCTTCTGTTCCTAAAGCTAATGTTGAATCTGATAAATCTGGTTTTGTGGTTAGAGAGTATTTTCCTGAGACTTTCTACTCATCTTTGATTTCTGTTGATAAATCTCAAAAATTATCTCTAAAATTGCCGGATAGTATAACCAATTGGAAAGCTCAATTTTTTGGCGTATCTAAATCTGGCAAAATAGGTTCTAAAACTGTTGATATTACGGTTTTTCAAGAGTTTTTTATTGATATAGATAATCCTCTATTTTTGACCAATGGTGATGAAGTTTCTATTCCAATTGTTGTGTATAATTATACGTCTAAGAAAATGGATGTCAATGTTGAACTACAACAAGATAGATGGTTTGAATTACTTGATAAGAATAATAAAAAAATCTCTGTTGAACCTCAATCAAATACGAGTGTTTATTTTAAGATAAGGGCCAAGAAAATAGGGATGAATAATTTAACCGTTTTTGCTCATAATGGTAAGTTTAGGGATGCTATAAAAAAGCAGATAGAAGTTATACCCAACGGTTTTGCTGTTTTTAATAATAAGACCGCTTATGTTAACAATGCTTATAGTAATACTTTTGTTATACCATATGAATCTGTTGATGATTCTTCTAAGGTTTACCTTTATGTTTATCCCAATTTTTCTTCTCAGCTTTTAAGTGGGCTTGATAAATTACTTGGTATGCCATATGGTTGTTTTGAGCAAACTTCTGCTGTAAACTATCCAAATATTTTGATAATGAAATATATGAGAAATAGGGGATTATCTAATCCTGCTATTGAAATGAAATCAGAATATTATTTGAACATTGGTTATCAAAGGTTGATAACTTTCGAGGTTGAGGGAGGGGGATTTTCCTGGTTTGGTGATAAGCCTGCAAATAAGGTCCTCTCTGCTTTTGGGTTAATGGAGTTCAAAGATATGAAAAGTGTTTTCTTTGTGGATGACAATATTATAGAAAGGACAAAGAAATTTTTGATAAGCCAGCAGAATTCAGACGGCTCTTGGGATCCAGATAAAGAATATCTGCACTCAGAATCATGGGGTGGTATACAAAAACAGAAAATTAATGTTACTTCTTATATTCTTATGGCTTTGCTTGATAATGATGATAAAGTTTATCAACAATATAATAAAGAACTAAAAAAATCAGTTAATTTTGTCTATAATTATCTTAGGAATGATATAAAGAATATTGATAATTATACTCTAGGGTTGATGTTGAACATTTTTGCAGATCTTCAGAATAAGGAAAAAATGGCCAGTGTTGCAATAGATTTGATAATCACGGAGCTGGAAATCAGAGCTATTAAAAGTGATGACACCATATATTGGAAAGGAATGCCAAAAACTCTGTTTTATGGAGAGGGTGTTTCTTCTGATATAGAAACCACATCAGTAATAGGGTTAGGCCTTATAAAGTTGAAAAGATTTGATTTGGCAATTAAAGCTGTTAAATATCTTATTAATTCTAAGGACGAGAGAGGTATGTGGTACTCTACTCAGCCTACTATTTTAGCTCTGAAGGCTATTACTTATTTTGATTTATCTTCTTCTTTGGTTGGTAAACCCAATCAGGTAAAGATATTTGTTAATGATAAAAGTATTAATCTGAATTTTTCAAAGGATGAAGTGGCTTATAAAATAATTGATATAACATCGTTCGTTGTTAAAGGTGAAAATAGATTGAAGATAGAGTCTCAGAATCCTATACTTTTAGATTTGAACTATAATTTTTATATGCCTTTTAGTATGTATAAACCTATCAAGAATTTGATTGATATCGATATTAGCTATGATAAGACGGAATTGCAATTGGCAGATAAGGTTAAGGTTTCAGTTGAGTTGAATAATTTAAGTAACAAAATTTTGGAAATGGTTGTTGTAGATTTGGGTATTCCACCAGGATTCACAGTTGATATATCCATGCTTTACTCTAATCCCAAGGTTAAGAATGTTGAAACAACGAATAGGCAAATAATAATTTATTTTGATAAAATTAATCCTAATGAGAGTGTATTTTTGCACTATCAATTGATCTCAAAATATCCTCTTCGTGTTAAAATTCCTTTTTCCAGAGTTTATGAGTATTATACTCCATCCAATTTTATTATGAAGGAAGGTAATGTTATTGATGTTAAGTAATAAAATATAATTTATAAAAATTGAGGATTTTTTATGTATTTTGTGGAATTATAATAAGTGGTGATATTATGAGAAAAAATACTGCTTTTTCTTTGTTAGAGGTAATGGTTGTTATAGCTATCATTGGCATTATTAGTGGAGTTGCAATTGTTAATATGAGAAACAAGGAAAGGGTTATATTGAGGACGGGTGCTGAAGGAGTTTTCAAGTTTTTAAAAGCTGTTCAATCTAATGCCACGAAAGTTTCTCCTGTTATATTGAATACTCCCAATCCTGCTCCTCCTAACTCCCCACTTTTGTTGCAGGGTATCTTCAATAATCCACAGCCAGCAAATGGAATTTTCGAGATCAGAGCTTTTAGATTATCTATTTTTGATTTTAATAATCCTAATAACCCTGCTGTTCAAAGAGTTAATAACATGAACTTGGTTGAGGGGGTAGACAGGAAAACAGTAATTACCTTTGTTAGCAATAATGTTAATGGAAATTTGAGTGTTTTCCCTAATGGTCAAGTTCCTAATTTTCCAATTTCTATGATTGCAGGTATACTTTTGAATAATAATAACAGGGTATTCATAGGTTTTAGAACGGATGGTAGGGTTGTTCTACCTGGTGGTGCCAATATGAACATACGTATTAGCAGGCAAGGGTTGAGGAGAAGACATGTGATAGTCTTACCGAATGAAAGTATAAGGTTTGAGCTTTATTCCGAACAGAATTAGTATGCCTATAGTTGTATCTATTGTTGGTAGACCTAATGTTGGTAAATCAACTCTTTTTAATACACTTGTAAATAAGGGTATTTCTGTTGTTTCTGATGTTGAGGGCACTACACGTGACATATTAATTAAGAGTGTCCAATATAATCAAGGAGAATTCATTTTTATAGACACTGGTGGAATAATCAACTCTCAGGATGAAATAAATTCTAAAGTTAAGCAAAATGTTGAAGAAGTAATAAAGAATAGTGATGTTATATTGTTGGTTGTCGATAATATTGAAGGTTTAAATTATCTTGATCTGGATTTGGTTGAGCTGATTAGAAAAAGTGGTCTGAAAAACAGGACTATACTCGTTCTAAATAAGTCCGAGTCTAGTAAAACCAGGGAAGAAGATTTTGAAAGTTTGGGTATAAAAAATACCCTCCAGATATCTTGTAAAACAGGAATGAATATCAAAGAGCTAATTTTCATGATAAGCAGTTTGGTTGATAAGGAGGGAACTGTTAATAGTAAATATAGGAGCTATAAGGAAGAAGGTAAGAAAATAGGTTTTGTTGGTCGTCCAAATGTTGGTAAATCCTCACTTATAAATGCTATTCTTAACGATGAAAGGGTTATTGTCAGCCAAATTTCAGGAACCACAAGGGATAGTATTGATATACCCTTTTCTTTCCAAGAACATAAATTTGTTTTGATAGACACTCCTGGTTTAAGAAGGAAAACAAATGTTTCCTCTAAAGTTGAAGCTTATTCTATAACAAGATCTTTGGGAACAATAAAGTATGCAGATATAGTTGTTATTGTTTTAGACATTTGGGAGGGGTTAACAAGACAAGATAAGAGAATAGTTTATCAGATACATAAACACGAAAAGCCATGTGTAGTAGTTGCCAATAAGTTTGATCTGGTGATTGATCAATATAAAACTAAAAAGAATTTCAATAATCAGTTTATTGAGAATTTGAAATATGAGTTATCTCAATTGATAAAGCAGCAATTGTACTTAATTCCTTATGCGCCTATTGTTTTTGTAAGTGCCAAAAAAAATTACCAGGTTGATTCTGTTATGTATTCTGTGGTTGCTATAGACCAGCAGATTCGTAAAGATTTGTCTAGTTTTAATTTAAAGGAGTTGTTTGAAAGTATCGCTCTTTCTTTGCCTTCTATTGATAATAATGGTAAAAAAATTAGGCTTAAGATTAGAGATGTTAAGTACTACGAAGAAGATGTGCCTACTATAAAGGTGTATTCTAATTTATCTGCTATACCGGATAATTTAAAAACATATTTTAAGAACACTGTATCTAAAGTTTTAGGTATTCCAAATGTTCCATTGAGGTTGCTTTTTACGGATAGAAGAGCTCCAAATGAAAAGTTAATAGGTAGAAAATAGGTATTTTTTTGAAAGAAAATTTGTTTTAGAAAAAACTTTGTTTGAAGAGGAAATTCATTTTAAAAGAAATTTCGTTTTAAAAAAAAGTTAAAAAATATTTAACATCGTTTTTACATTTTAAGTAATAAAAGATATCTGAAGGGGGTGTAAAAGGATGTTGTATGAAGGAATGCAGAGAGCCGTAGAAAGTATGAGCTATTTAGTAAAAGTTCAGGAGATCATGACGAATAATTTGGCTAATGCATCCACTACTGGTTATAAACAAGATGTGACAGTTGTTGGTAATTTTGGAGATTTACTTCAAAAAAATATGAAATCTATTGAATTAACCGGGATGGATAATTCTGCTGAAGTTGTTGTAAATGATAATCCCACTTTGGCTATCAAACAGAAAACCAGTTTTGCCAAGGGTAACTTGGCCAGAACTGACATGGAGTTTGATTTTGCTCTTGATGGAAATGGTTTCTTTGCTGTAAGTACTCCTAATGGTGTTAGGTACACAAGAAATGGTTCGTTTACTGTTGATTCTGAAGGGGTTCTAAAAACTAAAGATGGTGCTGTTGTTCTTGGTCAGAAGGGACCAATAAAAATTAAGGATGCAAAATTTGAAGTTAAGGAGGATGGTTCAATATTTGTTAATAACCAATTTGTTGATAAGTTGATGGTTGTGGATTTTCAGGATTATGGAGCACTTGTTAAAGAAGGAGCTACTTATTTCAAACTTTCGAGAGATGTTCAGCCTATTGAACCCAATACCAGAGTACTACAAGGGTTTTTAGAAACATCTAATGTTAATCCTATAAAAGAAATGGTTAATATGGTAAATGTTCTGAGAAGTTTTGAAATGTCCCAAAAGGTACTACAATCACAGGATGAGCAGATGAAAAAACACATAGAGCAGGTCTCAAGAATGAGATAGATCCGTTTTTTCCAAATAGATTTTTGTATTAAAGTTGGATAACTTTATTTTTTGAGGAGGAATAGTCTCAGCTTTATTTAATTCTTTCATAAAAATAGTTTTTTTGGGGGTAGTTTATGGCTTATAGACCTTGCAAATACAGACATTCTCAGCTTGGAATTTTCCAGTGTGAAAGACACATCTATCAACATACTAGTCAAGAACAGTATGATGAGTTGTACCATTTTTGTTTACAGAATGTTCCTGATAAATTTTGTCCTTATATAGATTTTGGGTTTGATATGTCTCAGGATCCTCCGAAGATAAATATTAATTGTACTCATCCTTATTTTGGTGGTCCTTTGAAGGCCATAGGAGATTGTCCTAATTGTCCGTTTCCTGAGGGAGAATCTTTGGCTTAAGGGGAGTTTTTTATGGCTCATGCTTATGTACCTGGACTGAAAGTATTAGCCAGAACAATTATCAAGAAAGAGAGAAAGTTGCCTATAGAAGGTGAAGTTTTGGTAAATAAAAATTCTATTGTTAAAGCTCATGATGTTGTTGCAAGAGCTTATTTGCCTGGCCCTGTTGATATTATAAATGCCGCCAATAAGTTAGGGATTGATCCACAGGAGTTATCTTTATTTCTCATTAAAAAAGAAGGAGATAGGGTTAATGAAGGTGAGACCATAGTTAAGTATTCTTCTTTTTTTGGCTTGTTTAAACAAGAAATTAAATCAAACATTACTGGTGTGATTGAGTCTGTTTCTTTGGCTACAGGGCAGATTATATTGAGAAGGGATCCAACACCTATAGAAGTATTAGCTTTTGTTGATGGTATTATTGAGGATGTTTTGCCAAAATTGGGAGTGCTAGTTAAAACATACGGAACTTATATACAGGGTATCTTTGGAGTTGGTAAGGAAAAAATAGGAAGACTAAAAGTTATTGTTAATGATAATTCAGGTGAATTAGTGGATGATTCTTTGCTTAAAAGTGTTGAAAAAGGAGATATAGTTGTTGGTGGAAGCTATGTATCTAAGGAGTTCATAGATAAAGCTATTGAGAAGGGTGTTAGTGGGATAATAGTTGGTGGGATAGATGCTGAGACTTTGAAACAGATATTGGGATATGAAATAGGAGTTGCTGTTACAGGCACGGAAGACATACCAATAACTTTCGTTATTACTGAGGGTTTTGGAAAAATAAACATGGCAGAGAAAACTTTTCAGTTATTAAAGAATTCTGAGGGTAGGGTAGTTTCTATTTCTGGTGCCACTCAAATAAGAGCTGGTGTTATAAGACCTGAAATAATTATTCCTTATTTAGATGAGATACAGTCTATTAGTGATATTAAAGAAGAGTCTATATCTACTTCTTTGGATGTGGGAGCGTATGTCAGAGTAATAAGAGAACCTTACTTTGGTAAAATAGCTGTAATAACCGAGCTTATAGAGGAACCGTATACCATATATACTGAGTCTAAGGTCAGGGTTGCAAAAATAAGAATGCTTGATAGTAATGAGGAAATAATATATCCACGTGCTAATATTGAAATAATAGAAGAGAAGTAGCTCTTCTGATTCTCATTCTCACACTTTGGAGGTTTTTGGGGTAGTTTAAAAAAATATCTTATTGGGTATTTATGGAGTTATTTTCTGTAGTTTTGAAGTTTTTGTTTTTCTTTTTTGTTGGTACTCTTATTTCATTTTTCGCTGATAATGTAGGGAAAAAGATAGGTAAGAAAAAGATTGTTTTGTTTAATATGAGGCCTAAGTATACGGCTCTGTTAATAACATCTGTTGCTGGTGGATTAATTGCTGTTCTTAGTATCATTGCACTTTCTCTTCTATCAAGGGATGCAAGGATATATCTTTTCCAAATTGATGAAATTGTTAAGCAGATAGATTTTTACAAGAATGAAGTCAGAATTTTGCAAAATAGATATACTGAAATTACGAGAGATATATCAGTTTTAATTCAGACTACTCATATGGGAGATATTATATTTCTTAAGGATCAACCAATATATATTTTTTCATTTTACAATGATGGTAATAAGAGGTATTTGTATGAGGCAATAAATGGGCTTAAGAAAGTGGTTTTGAACAGGTATAGTAATCGGCTTGGTTCACAAGCAGAAGTCTATTTATCTAACATAATAAGGATAGATCAGAAAAATATTAGTGAGATTAATATTCAGATGCATAAGAGAAGGAATAAAAGGCTGGCACTTATATTTACTTCCAAGAGGAATACATTTATTGGTGAGTATGTAGATATTAATATTTATCAGATAGAGGACAGGATTATAATTCCTGCTAATACTATTCTTTCGCAGGTTGAAATACAAGACACAGAAGATATTGAAGGTAATTTTACATTGATAATGCAGAATATTTCAAAAATACAAGATGATCTAGTTAGGAAGGGAAAATTGTTTTTACCCCAAGAAAGATCAATTGGTGGCGAAATACCTTTTGGAAAAATAGTTAGTGAGTTGATAAAAATAAAGGAAGCGGGATATTTAACAAAAAATAAAAGAAAATTTAAAGTTTTATTAATAAATCAGGATGATATATACGTAGCAGGGAAATTTAGGATAATATTGAAAACTATAGAAGAATAATGTATAAGAATTTCAAGAAGTATTACTTAGGAATAGATCCTGGAACTAGTAAAGTAGGTCTAGCTGTTGTAAATGATAATAAAGAAATAATCTACAAGAGTATAGTTAAAATAAATACTGTTCTTGATATTTTGCAATGGATCATAGAAGAGTATGATATAGAGGATGTTATTGTAGGTAATGGTTCTAATCATAGAAGAATACTTGGAATGATAAACATTATAAGGGTTGCAAGAAATAATCAGAAAAAGAGACTGAGTATACATATAGTTGATGAGAGGAACTCATCTTTGGAAGCACGGAAAATTTTTGTAGATAAAGAAAAGCAATTCCTGAAAAAAATATTTTGCTACATTAGAAGCCTATTTATGGATTTAGACGATTATTCTGCTTTTGTTCTTGTTTGTAGATTTATTTCCAATTCTGGTTATATAAAGCGGCAGATCCAGAATCTATGACAAAGGCTGAATTTCTATTTATCTCTGGTAAGCAACTCAAAGGAATATTTAAACTTAGGGGCAAGGGTGTAAGTTATGTTAGTATTAATCTTGATCTGAATAAGACTGATAAACAGTATAAGATTTCTATTGTCAAAGATGGAATTTTTTTCCACCATTTTGGTTTATTACTTTCGTGGGAGGACGTTAGGAAGTTTTCTAAGAAGGAAGAACTTTTGTATTTGGTTAATGCCGAAGGTGTATCACCGCTTCTGTTTTTTAAAGACAAAGTATATAGAATTTTAGATACAAATCCTCCTTCTTTGGAGCTTGATGGAATTAGAATGCATACCCACAAAGTTTCCGATGATATAAAAAGCAAAATTGAATACTTGAGAATAAAGCCTGGTAACTTAGTTTTGGATACATGTGCTGGTTTTGGTTATACTGCAATTGAGGTCTCCAAATTTGGTGCTAATGTCATTACTGTTGAGAAAGATCCATTTGTAGTTGAGCTTTCTCGTATTAATCCATATTCAAAAACTATGTTCACAAGCAGAAATATTACCCTTATTATAGGTGATATATATGAAATTGATTTCAAGGACCAGATATTTGATTTTATAGTTCATGATCCTCCCAGACTGGGAAGTAATTCAGGGTATTTATATTCCGATGAAATATATCAAAAATTTTATAGAATACTGAAACCCCGTGGGGTTTTGTATCATTATATCGGTAATCCCGGTAAGAAATACAGGAATAAAGATATTCCTCATAGAGTTAGCCAGCGACTTTCCAATATAGGCTTTTATACCAAAGTTGTTCCTCAGATACAGGGAATAATTGCTAAAAAAAGTATTTATTGGATATAAAGATTGATGATTAGAAAATTCTTTTTATTCTATATAATGTTTTTTTCTTTTTTTATTTTTGGTTTTTCTGAAATTAGTGGTAGTTACCAAGATTTATTAGAATACAAGATTAAGGGGAATAAAATATATTTTACTGTGTATTTAGACAGGATTAATTTGAAACTTAATAAGGTTGGAAAAATTGGAAAAGAATATTTTGATTACCCCACTTTGTATAAATATATAAATTCTGTTCAGAAAAAGATAGGTAATCCATTACTAAGAAATTATGTTAAAATGTTTCTAAAGAATCAGATTATTATTTACACAACTTTTTCAGTTAAGGATAAAAGTTTCAAGTTGCCATATTATTATGCTTATATACTTGATTCTACTATGGAGTCAACAATTCATTTTGATAATAGCCATAACATTAGATATATGACTTCAAAGTTAAAGAATGATTATATTGATTTCTATTTTTCAGCTGATAATAGCTTGTTAAGGGGAAAGTTGGATTTCAAAGTCAATTTCTTAAAAGTTGGAAGTATTACTTTTGATGGGTTTAATGGTGGTGTGGTTTTTAGTTCGTTTCCTGTGTTTCATATGGATCTAAAATTGAAGGTAAGTAGGGTTTTTTGTAAAATGGATGGTTTTAATGTTTGGATCAATAATACTTTTCTTCATAATCTTGATGATAAGATGTTTGTTAGGGTTGACAGTATTTGTCTTAGAAGAAATGATATTGATTTTGTGGGGATTGAAAATCTAAGTTTTCATATAAAAAATTTTAAATATGATAATTTTATTTTTTTGGCATTAAGTACAAAAAATGAGATTTTAAGAGTTCGTTTTCTGGACAGGAATATTAAATTTTACAAACTGTTTTTTGATGCAGATTTTTTTTATTCCAAAGATGAATTGAATTTTTATTTTCGTGTTTTGGATTGGAAAAGGGACACTTTTGATTTTGACTTTAGCTTTTTGAGAAAGTATGATGGTTTTTTACCAAATTTGGGTAAGAAAATTTTAGAGTATCTTCAATTACTGGATTCTAAACACTATAAAACGACAAGGGATTTGTTTTTAACGGTTAATTTATCTACAAATTCTTTCAACATTTTTAATAAAAATTTTATGATTCGCTTTTGGGGCAATAAGATTGAGTTTTTTGATCGTTTTCTTTGGATCAATCTTGACAATTTAAAAATAATTACTTTACTTTATGAAAATGAGTTTGGTTTTATAGATCTGTCAAATAAAAAATTAACATATATTTCTAAAATTAGTGGTTTCAGTGTTTTTTGGGATAGTGGTTTAGAGTTTTTTATTACTGATTATAAGAATGGTGTTTTATGGGATGATGGAATCATGTGGGCCAATTTTGAGGATGTTGGGCATTTTTTCTCTTGTATGCCTATTAAGAATAATGTTTTATTGAATGGTATTTTAAATACCAGGTTTTTCACAGAGATAAATAAACTGAAAGGGTTAAAAGTTTTAGGAGTTTTACGTACAAAGCAAAGTAGTGTTAGAATATTGTTTTCTTATGAAAAAATTCTTTCTTTTTGCAGTATAGATTTTAATTATTATTTATCTATGAAAGGTGGCCACTTAAAAGCTGACTTGTTTCCAAATAACTTGGATAGTGTTTTAATGTTTTTAATAAAAGCAAAATACATTGGGTTTGTGGAATATAAGGAATACTCTGTTCTATTTTCAAATAGGGAAGTTTTTATTAATTTCCTCAATTCATTCGTTTACTACAGGATTGATTGGGATAAAATAAGGGAAATGTATTATCTTTTGGCTGGTAGTGGTTTTGTAATTGACAATATTTTAAAATCTTCAGTTTTGGGTAATTTAGATAATACTTCGAAAAATAATTTGATTAACTTTATTGATAAGAATTTTAGTTATCTTTATAGTGATATATTTCTTGGTAATCAGTTGATATTTTATAGTGATTCAAAGTTTTTGATTTTTTTAAACGGAGAGGATTTTCTGATAAATTATGTTAACTTTTTTGTGAGGAATGATTCTAAACAATTATTGAAGTTTTTCATTCCTGAAACAAACTTTGGTTTTAATGTTCAAGTTGGAAAAGGTTTAATTTTTTATGGTAATGGAATTAAGAAATTATCTAATTTTCTGGTTCTTGATTACAAGTTCAAGAAGATTTTTGGAGTAAGAGAATTATTGGGAATAATACTTAATAATGAGATCGCTAAGAATTATTATTTATTGTTGAACCAAGTGTACAGGAATTTGTTTTTTGATTTTGAGGTTTATTTGAGTGGGAAGAGAGTAATTTATGGATTTGGCAGTAAGAAGAGTATCAATTTTGAAAGGTATTATTTGGATCTGTGGGTTGATTTGAATAGAGAGGAGCTATACACTATTTCTAATACTTTAGGTTTAAATAAAGATCATATTAACATAATTAATATAATAGATGTTTTAAAGGTCAGGGGATTGTGTGAAATTTCGCAGAATAGCATTAGGATTTATATAGAAGACTCAATTTTTTCTTTGGATTATTTTTTGAAATTTGGTATAAAAGTTGGTGGTTGGATTGATTTGCGAGTTGATCACAAGAAAAAAAACAACTTATTTGTTAATTCTTACAATTTTGATTTGGAAATGTTAAAAAATGGTGGTTTTAAATGTGGTAAAATTAAGTTGGTTTCCAATAGCCAAGGATTTAACTGTAATATATCTCTAAATAACAGTTTTTTTGATTTCATCAATTTAGTTGATTTCATTTATTTAGGTGGAGGTAGCCAGGATAATGTTCTTGAATTTAATTTATCTTCTGATAGTCGCATTTATTATGGAGATTTGAGATTAAATCTTTATTTTAAAGAAATATTGTTCAAAAGTTATAAATTAAAGGATTTTTATGGTGATATTTGTGTTGCTTTTGCTACTAGCTCTCTGTTAGAGAGTGGTTCGAATTTTTTTGATATTTTTGTTAATAATCTGGATAAGTTATTTGTTGAGGCAAATTTCAATGTTTCTTATTATGTATTTATTGACGAAATATACAGAAAGGGATTACAAAATATTAATGTCAGATTGGATAAGGGTGTTGCTATTTTGGATGGAAGGATAAACGTTTCTTTGAAGGAAATTTTAAAATTTGGAAATTGGGATAAAGAGATAAAAGTTAGAAATGAGTATTTTTCTGACTATTGGAATCAGATTTTATCAACGGGTTTTGTTGAGATTGTTTTTGAAAAATCGAGGATTGGTGATTTAGCAGGTTTCTTGAGTTCTTTTTTAAGAGATTTTTCAGTAAAGGAATTTTCAATAAATAGTAAAAATATTGATTTTTTTGCTGATACAAAGATTAGTTTATATTTTATTTTGTTCGGTTATAATTACATTCTTGATTTTGAACCGAATTTTGATTTGAAAAATGGATACTATTTTTTGAAAAGTTTAAAGTTTACATTATTTGAGGGTAGTGAACCAATTTCTGTAATAGGTTTTGATTATATTAAAAAGAGGATTGATAACATTTATTTCAACAAATTACCTTCTTTTCTGGGTAATTTATATGAAGGTAATTTAGCTGCAAATTTGGATTTTAAAAACAATGTTTTTAATTTTTATTTTGATAGGTTTAGTTTTAATTGGTTGTCAAATAGAATTTTTATAGATGGGGGAATGATTTTGAAGGATAGGGGTTTTGTTGCTCCTGTTTTGAAAGTTAATGGTTCTAATGTAAGTATTGGATTTGATGGAAATTTTATTTCATTGGTTTCTGAAATGAAAGAATTAGATATAGGAAGATTTTATTATAAGGGTAGGATAAAAACTAATTTACTTGTCTCTACTGACATAGAGGATTTGGCTGTATACGGTAATGTAGATGTTTACAGGGGTTTTATGGGGTACAGGAAATATAAGTTATCGGATTCTGTTGTTAAGATTCCTGTAAATTTATTCTTAAATTTTAATTCCGTGAGATTTAGGAATACTTTTGCTGATTTTATTTTTTCTGGTAATCTGAGATATATTTCTGATAAGAAGATTTTGATTGGTGAACTGAGGTCAAGGAAGGGTTTTGTTAGTTTGGCTGATGGTTTATATAGGATCCTACAAGGAAGTTGGATTTTTAGAAGTAATATTTTGGGAGATCTTTATGTTGTTCTTCAAAAGATGACATCTAATCCATTTGATTATAAAATAAGCATATTTAAAGGTAATATTAATAATTTGAGTTTGGAAGAGTTTGGTTCTAAAACGAATATTCAGAATAATGATGTTATATCTGATCGTTTAAGCTTAACTTTTTTTAATACTCCTTTACTTGATTTAGTATATTTGTCTTCTTACGGATATACTGTTCAAAGAGAGGTATTTCCTAATGTTTTTGTAAGTTACTTTAGTACCTATTCTGGTGATAAGTTTAGTAAACTTGGGTATGAATGGTATTACTCGATTGACTGGGTTATTTCAAGGTTCAAGCTTGGTATAATAACTGCCAATTTTAGGACTTACAGTGGTGGTAGAAATAGTATTGGTATCGTTTTTGTAAAGGGTTTTTAGCAACATTTATAGAATAAGTAATAAAGAAAATAGCTAAGGAGGGTTGGTTTAATGGTAACAAATGTTAAGGAGTTATTAGAAAATGGTTGTCATTTTGGGCACCCTACGAAGAAGTGGAACCCTAAAATGAAAAAGTTCATATTCACTCGTAGGGGAGGTATATACATTATTGATCTGGCTAAAACTGTTTCTCAGCTTACCAAAGCTTACTATTATCTTAAAGATATGGCTTCTGAGGGTAAAACTTTCTTAATTGTTGGAACAAAAAGGCACACAAGAGATATAATAAAAAATGAGGCAAAGAAAGCTGGAATACATTTTGTCGTTGAGAGGTGGATTGGAGGATTATTCACGAATTTCCCAATTATTAGAAACAGAATAGATTATATGCTTCAATTAGAAAAAATGTTTAACGAAGGTGTAATGAATAATTTACCAAAGAAAGTTATAAAGAAGTATCAGAAAGAACTGGAATTTTTGCAGGTGGAGTATGAAGGATTGAGAGATATGTATAGGCTCCCAGATATAGTCCTAATAGTTGACGTCAGGAGAGAGGTAATAGCAATAGAGGAAGCTAAAAAAATGGGACTTAAGGTTGTTGGAATAGTTGATACGGATGGAAACCCAGATCTGGTTGATTTACCAATTCCATCCAATGATGATGCTTTTAAATCTGTGCAATATATGGTTGGGAAGATTACTGACGCAATAGTAGAAGGAAAAGCCATATACCAATCTAAGACTGCATAGTATATTTTTCAATGTTATATTTTCTGTGGGCTCTTGCTTTATTTTTACTTTTTCCACTTTTCATTGCTTTGATTCTTTATTTTATCAGAAGGGGTTCTTTTTTGGATGTCAAGTTGATTGAATCTCGTATGAGGGTTTTAAATGATAGGTCTATGTTAATTTTTGAGTTTGAAATAGAAAACAGAGGAACTTTTCATTCTATTATCTTGGATTGTGATGTTAATCTTTTACCGGTTGTTCCCAATAGGAGATTGATTTATAATAACAAAAAATTTTATTATTTTGATACCATAATTTTGAAAAAGAATAAAAAGAGTAGATTTTACGCCCAATTTGAAATTCCTGGTGTTAATTTCAACAAAAATGATTTTGTCTTGTTTGTTAAATTTTTGTATTACGATCTTAAACCTATTAGATTTTTCTACAAAGAGTTTGAATTGAGTACTTATCAGTTCAAGGATTTTGATAATAACAAGGATTTTGATAATAATTTGAACAGTGATTCTTTTAGTTATGAGGAATCTTTTTCAAATGGTATCAAGATTATTGATACTAATAGTGTATTTTGTTTGAAAACTAATGTTATAACTCATTATCAAAGTATTGACTATTTAGTTATCTTGATTCAGAAGGGGTTATCGATGTTAGATGAGGAACATTTAAAGAAAGAGAACTTTGTTAATAAAAAGATTTTGGTGTGTATTGCAGAAAGTTTGATTGCTATCATTCAGCGTAGGGTCAGGTCAGTATATGAGGTTCATCCCTCGTTAGTATCTCTGATTTTTAATCATTATTTTAATGAGGATAGTTCACTATCTAGTCCATATGCTTTAGAATTGGTAATAAGGGATATAGGTTTCTTGAGGTTTTATTTTTCTTTGTTTCCTGGTATTTTGGGTAGGATTATTGGATTCAGTGGATGGTTTTATATTTTTGCAGGAAGAAAAGCTGCTGCTGTTGATGACGCTGGAGGTACAATAAGACCATTTGATAAGTTTGTTGTTCTCGCTCCTGATAAACCCAATTCTGTTGCTAGTGATATAAAAAAGATGCTGCAGGAAAGGAATAGTAAATATGATATAGAAGTTGTTATAGTGGATGCTAATGATCTTGGTAAAGTTGATGTTTTGGGAACTACGAATGAAGAATATAATCAAGCTGTTATCGAAGCTTTGAAAACCAATCCTCAGGGAAATGATGATCAACAAACTCCTATCGTATTTATACCAATATCTTAATCATTTTCTGCTTATAGCAGTATTTGTATTAATTATTTATCTACTGATATTTGAGGATAGGCTTCCTTATTCGGGGTCTGAAAAAAAGATGATTAAGGTGTATGTATGTGGTGAGGTGGAGAATCCAGGTGTTTATGAATTGCCTTTAGGTTCAAGAGTTCAAGACGCTTTGATTATATCAAAAGTGAAAGATAATGCTGATCTTAACTCTATAAATTTGGCTAAGAGGTTAAGAGATGAAGATATGATAAGGGTGTATCCATTGAAAAAAGAGAAAATAAGGGTAAATTTGAATACTGCCAGTTTGGAGGAGATTTCTAAATTGCCTAGAATTTCTAATAAAGTAGCTAAAGAAATAATCAACTACAGAGAAAAATACGGTAATTTTACCAATATTAATGAATTACTAAGAGTAAAGGGTATAAGTGTAGAAGATTTAGAAGAAATATCAGAATATATAGAATTTTGATTGGAGTTACATGAAAAGATCATTAATTAAAATTGTTATTATTGTGTTTTTCTTCCTATTTTTTGTTTATAATTTTGTTTTGGCTGATAGTATAAAATATTTGGGACATTCTTGTTTTCTTATAGAAGTTGATTCTAAAAAAATATTGATTGACCCATATTCTTATGATATGGGTTATCCTTTATTGAGTAAGATAAATTTGAAAGAGGTTAATTTAATCTTGAGTACTCATGAGCATTTTGATCATTTTAATAAGGATGTTTTTAAGATTTCACAAAAATTATCTATTCCCTATTTTGTTGGTACGAAAGACGATGGACAGAATTGGAACCCTATAAATTATAAGTTTGATAAAATTTATGTGAATTCTATTAACACTTACCATGATAGTAGTTTAGGTAATGATAGAGGTAAAAATTCTGTTATTGTTATTAAAACAAACAAATTTAAAATAGCTCATTTGGGAGATCTTGGGCATATTCTTGATAAGAAACAAGCTGAAAGCCTGAAAAGTGTGGACTTTTTATTTGTTCCCGTTGGTGGTTTTTTTACAATATCTTCTGCGGAAGCTGTAAAAATAATAAAGACTCTTTCTCCAAAAGTTGTTATTCCCATGCACTACAAGACTAAATATACTAGGGATTTTCCTATTTCCGATATTAATGAGTTTATAAAATTGTCTGAAAAAGAGTTAAAAGACTATGTCCTTGTTAAGAAGGAATACAGTGATATGATAATAAAAGTGGACAACATAAAGAATAAGTCAATATTTTGTTTTATTATGAATTGATGGGCTGTTATAGAATTTTTTTGTAAAAATCAATGGTTTTTTCTAGTCCTTCTTGGAAATTGGTTTGAGGGGTATGCAATTTTTGTCTCATTTCTGTTATGTCTGCAATTAATGATATTTTTTTACTTTCTACTGTTTTTATTCTAGGTTTTTTATTTAAAATCTTTGCTATATTTAAAATTATTTCTTTCAGGTTTAGGATTTCATTACCTGCTATGTTTATAATGTGTTTACCTTTGAGATTTATTGTTTTCATTGTTGCTAAAGCTGCGTCTTCTATGTATATCGGATTAATTTTTATTCCTTTTTTACCTTCTATTGTTATTTCTTCGTTGTAGTATACTTTTTTTATCAGTTGTGGTATTAGCATATTTATATTTTGCTTGGGGCCATATATAAAAAATGGTCGGAGTATGATGAATGATTCAAAATAGTCGCTATAGTTTCTCAGTATAATTTCGGCTG
>JANXBF010000080.1 GCA_025057615.1 Candidatus Calescibacterium sp.
TCTGTTTTGGATAATAAGGATTATTCTAGGTTATCAAAGGTTTTGAAAGTTGTAAGAAAGTACTTGCATCATGTTCAAAAATCTGTTTTTGAGGGTGTGCTTACTGAAGGAAGACTTAAAATGTTGGAAAGTGAGATACTTTCAGTTGTTGATAAAGATAAGGATAGTGTTATAATTTATACTTTTCCTGAAAGTTCCAGCTTCGTAAGAAAAATATTAACAAATTCTTATGATAATACGTCAAATATAGTTTAGCTTAATCGGAGGTTTGACGCAAAAATTATAGAATAATCTCAATGATTACACAGTTTTATTACATATGCCAAACGGTACAAATATACCAATGAGGAATTTAAACACTACTTGCTTTATTTTTCTCATACCACTTTATATTTGTACAAATATACCAATGAGGAATTTAAACAATCTTCTAATAATTATTTGATTATCTATGAGATCGTACAAATATACCAATGAGGAATTTAAACATCAAAACTCTCAATAAATTAAGAGAAGGCTTAGATGTACAAATATACCAATGAGGAATTTAAACACATCTAGGAGGTGTTGAAAGTGAGCAAAAAACAAAGGTACAAATATACCAATGAGGAATTTAAACGCTGAAGTGATTGTAAAGAAAGTTAATCCTAAACTATGTACAAATATACCAATGAGGAATTTAAACATGATCCTGATGTTATTGGATTACTATACAAAGAAGTACAAATATACCAATGAGGAATTT
>JANXBF010000081.1 GCA_025057615.1 Candidatus Calescibacterium sp.
TTTTCATGCAATCCTGTTACCTTTGTTCATTTTTTTCCAATTTTTCAGAAGCGTTTTGATCAACATTAGAAGGATAAGTTCCCTGTTGGGGTTGTTGATAATATGGCTGCTGAGGAGTTTGCTGATAATACTGCTGTTGCTGAATATATTGCTGAGGTTGATAATATGGTTGCTGAGGAACTTGCTGATAATACTGCTGCTGTTGAACACCTTGCTGAGGCTGATAAGGAGCTTGAAAATACGATGGATACTGTTGAGAAGGATATGGTGGATAAGGCTGTTGAGGATATGGATAATATCCAGGATACTGAGGTGGATAATAAGGTTGTTGATAAGGTGGGTACTGATAACCCATAAACCTACGATTATACTCTTCTTCCGTAGAATAGTTACCACTGAATATATTGGCAACCTCTTGAGATTTTATCCATTCATCCAACTCTCTAACACGATAAGGAATAAATGGATGAGTCATCTGAATCATTGATACATATTTATAAAAACTCTGAAGCAAATTGGTTTCATCTAGTTGCTTAGCCTGTGAAATAACTTCATCTATGTTTATCCCCTCTTCACTGTATTTACGAGAATAACCTGCCAACTTGGAAAGAGCTTTTAGAGAAGCTTCTCTATCCTGAACAACAAGGAAACCAGCTCTATCAGCAGAAAATTCCGCCA
>JANXBF010000082.1 GCA_025057615.1 Candidatus Calescibacterium sp.
GATATATAAAGGATATGAATGAAAGGTTTTGGATTTTGTTAAATAAGCCTTTTGAGAAAGAGGTTAGAATTTTTATTGAAGCTTATAAAAAGTATAATGTTGGAATTCTTTCTACTAAGCAAAAGTATGCTATACTTTCAATCTTACATTACTACGGTATCCCAATTGATCCCAATGTAGTATTTGCTAAAGAGAATGATTTTATTCATAAAGGTAAAAAAATAAAAGAGATAATAAATCTTTGGGGTATAAGGGAGCAAGATTTACATTTTGTTGATGACTTAATAGAAAATTTGTTAAAAATAAAGGATTATGCCAAGGATGTTAATTTATATATGTCTTCTTGGGGTTATAATAATTTTGTTCACAGGTCATTGGCTAAAAAGCACGGTATAAAAGTTATTGATTCAATAGATTATCTGATAAGGAAAGGAGAGTCGGATTATGAATTATAGAAGAATGAAAATAAAAGAGTTTCTGTATTTATTCGGGGTTGATGCTTTTGTAACTAACCACAGACCAAATTTTATGTATTTGTCTGGGTTTACTGGTAGCACTGGTGTTTTGATTATTACAAAAGATAAGGATTACATAATTGTGGATGGTAGGTATATTTTGAGGGCTCAAAGTGAAGTAGACAAAAATATAG
>JANXBF010000083.1 GCA_025057615.1 Candidatus Calescibacterium sp.
CAGCGCAGGATGAGTTTTACAAGGGTTTAAATTCCTCATTGTCACATTGAAACAAGCGCCACAGAAATTGCTCTGCACACATAAGTGTCGTTTAAATTCCTCATTGTCACATTGAAACCCAAGATTTCCTGAACATATACAAAAAGGAAGTAAGGTTTAAATTCCTCATTGTCACATTGAAACTATGTTTCCCAATCAGTGATAGCGGACAGCCCAAGAGTTTAAATTCCTCATTGTCACATTGAAACGTTTGCGTATTTGAACATAAAAGCCCTGGGAGATTTGTTTAAATTCCTCATTGTCACATTGAAACTTTAAGAAGTCCTTTTGAAAAGAATTTTGACAGTATCGTTTAAATTCCTCATTGTCACATTGAAACTCGGATCGCTGGTAAGCAAAAAATAATTGAAGATGTTTAAATTCCTCATTGTCACATTGAAACGGACAGCCAGGAGGTATATCGGAGCTGTCACTGACTTGTTTAAATTCCTCATTGTCACATTGAAACTGAAACATTAGAGTATAATACATTCTTTTATGATACGTTTAAATTCCTCATTGTCACATTGAAACTTTCCTTTTTCTTTTTGTTCTTGTATCATTTCAGGTGAGT
>JANXBF010000084.1 GCA_025057615.1 Candidatus Calescibacterium sp.
TTTTCAGCTTACCTATGAGGAATGAAAATATTTTATACCCAAGCATGATTCCTCTGCCGCTGTAAGTTTTCAGCTTACCTATGAGGAATGAAAACAACTGAGACAGCATATTTTTACCCTCCCCTGTCCCCGTTTTCAGCTTACCTATGAGGGGTGAAAATTAATCACTAAAAATTCTATTAGCAGTGTGATTATTTGTTTTCAACTTACCCATAATCAATAAAAATTTTTCAAATATAATAGAATATTCGTTTCATCTTGCTTTACACGATAGATTGCTTCTTAATTACAGTTTTTCTATCAGGGAACAAAATAATCTATATACAATAAGAACATTTTCTTATCTTTCTCCGCAAGACTTATCACTACCCAATCACAACTTACCCTTACCCAATTAAAACAATTCACATACAAAAACAATCTAAAATAGATTGACCACCTATTACAGCTTTCACATTAAAATTCAAAACAACTAAAATTAATCAATACATCTCATTTTACCCCGCTTAGCAAGACAGATTTTTTCCCAATTCAATTTCATGATTCAAAACAACAAAAATACAATCAAAATACAATCAAA
>JANXBF010000085.1 GCA_025057615.1 Candidatus Calescibacterium sp.
ACAGCATCATCGAAAGTCATCTTTGCTGAATACGACGTTTAAATTCCTCATTGTCACATTGAAACAAATTTCATAATAAAAGATGATAAATTATACCCTCGTTTAAATTCCTCATTGTCACATTGAAACCGAGCTCATAAGCTTGGGAAACTTGTTCCCACCTCCTTGTTTAAATTCCTCATTGTCACATTGAAACCAAAAATTGCGTGATCACCTGGCAGGGAAAAGTGGTGTTTAAATTCCTCATTGTCACATTGAAACCTTTCCTGATTGCAAAGGAAAAATAGTTGGAAGAACCATGTTTAAATTCCTCATTGTCACATTGAAACACTTTATGCAATGGCAAATGAAAGAGACTCCCTTCGTTTAAATTCCTCATTGTCACATTGAAACCATATTTTTAGCAAGAAAATATAATTCTTCTCCTTTGTTTAAATTCCTCATTGTCACATTGAAACACAAAATATTGAAACCTATGAAAGTGACCGCAGATAAGTTTAAATTCCTCATTGTCACATTGAAACCATATTTCTTTGATGATTCCTATCCCAGTGTACTTAGTTTAAATTCCTCATTG
>JANXBF010000086.1 GCA_025057615.1 Candidatus Calescibacterium sp.
GGAAAAATTTGGTTTTCTTAATTTTATTCATTACCTTCTTGCTGCTTCAAGGATGTCAAAAAAATAATCAATTAGAAAATATCCAAGACACAATAGGAGTCGTAAATATTGAACAAATCAAAAATTCAAATACTTACAGAAACTTAGAAAAACAAATAGAAGACATAAAAAAAGATATGGAACAAAAGTTGAAAGATTTATCCAAAACAAAAAACACCGAAAATTTGGAATACTTCCTTTCAACAAATTTCAAAGAAAAAAAAGAAAAACTGTACCAAGAATTCAATGATAAACTAATTAAAGCCATATACTATACAGCAAACAAAGAAAAAATTGGATTAGTAGTATCCTACGATACCTTACCATACGGTGGCACAGACATAACCCAAAAAGTTATCGAAAATCTTGACAACGGAAATTTTGAAAACTCCCCCCTATTCAATAAAGTGGAAATAATATCATATATCCAAAATACAAGTAATGTAAAAAAAGATAAGATACAAAATATTTTAAAACAAATATATGCAGAAAGGAAAATATATGTTGTCATAGATAAAAAG
>JANXBF010000087.1 GCA_025057615.1 Candidatus Calescibacterium sp.
ATTTAAAAGTTTTCAGCTTACCTATAAGGAATGAAAACAGCATTAATCCGCGCCCACTTTCAGTTATATGCTCCCTGTTTTCAGCTTACCTATAAGGAATGAAAACAACCACGCCCAGATTGTTCCAATTGACTTTTATTAACTGTTTTCAGCTTACCTATAAGTAATGAAAAATACCTCTCCTCCTTTTTTTCTCTCCACAGAGGGTTCGGTTTTCAGCTCACCTATGAGGAATGAAAAAAGGTCATAGATAGCAAACTTCTTGCCAAATGACATTAGTTTTTAGCTTACCTATGAGGAATGAAAGCTTTATAGATAAAATAGAACAATAGTTTTATCTTACTTGGTAAGATAGATTGCTTTGCAATCAAACCTTTCCTATAAGGGATGAAAATTTTATAAATAAAAATAGTTTCATCTTACTTTGTAAGATAGATTACCTCGCAATCTCACTTTTCCTATAAGGAATTAAAAATATTTGACATCATTTTAACTCAATTCGGAAAACAGATTTCTTTACTATGAAAGCTCACCTATCAACAG
>JANXBF010000088.1 GCA_025057615.1 Candidatus Calescibacterium sp.
TAAAAGAGACTTTCAAGAAGACGAAGTTATAGAATAAGATATGATGTGTAGGCATGATATGTAAAGCTTTTTTGCTTAGGAGTTAGAAAATGAACAAGAGAAGGATATGTATCTTTACTGGGTCAAGGGCGGAATACGGGCTTTTAAAACCTCTAATTGAAAAGATATCTTCTGATCCTGAGCTGGAACTTCAGCTGGTGGTTTCTGGAATGCATCTATCACCAGAGTTTGGTTTAACATACAAGGAAATAGAAAAGGACGGCTTCAAAATAGACGAAAAAGTTGAAATACTTCTAAGCTCAGATACACCAGTGGGCGTGTCAAAGTCTATAGGCCTTGGTATAATAAGCTTTTCAGAAGTTTTAGGCAAGCTAAGACCAGATATAGCGGTTATTCTTGGTGATAGATTTGAAGCTCTTGCCTTTGCTATTGCTTGTTATGTTTCCAGGATTCCTATAGCTCATCTCTACGGAGGAGAAGCCACCTTTGGGGTAATAGACGAGGGCATAAGGCACGCTATAACTAAGTTT
>JANXBF010000089.1 GCA_025057615.1 Candidatus Calescibacterium sp.
TTATCTCTGAAGTACTCAGCTATGGCAGTTGCTACATAAGCAGCTTTTAACCTAACAAGAGCAGGTGTATCCGAAGTGGCCACCACAACAACAGATCTCTTCAAACCTTCTTCCCCTAAATCTCTCTCAATAAAATCTCTCAGTTCCCTACCACGCTCCCCAACCAAACAGAGAACAGTAAGATCTGCCTCTGTAAATCTCGTTATCATAGACAAAGTGGTACTCTTACCCACTCCAGATCCTGCAAAGATTCCAACCCTCTGTCCCTTACCTAATGTAAGCAGAGAATCTATAGCCCTAACTCCAATAGAAAGAGGAGTTTTTATTCTCGGTCTCAAAAAAGGATTTGGAGGCTCATTATAAATAGGATACAACTCCTCATACTCCAAATTTCCCTTTCCATCAATAGGATTACCTAAACCATCAAGTATCCTTCCCAATATCTTAGGACCAACCTTAACCATCAGTTGCTTTCCAGTAGCTCTAACCTCATTACCTGGAGAAACACCA
>JANXBF010000008.1 GCA_025057615.1 Candidatus Calescibacterium sp.
TTGTTAGTATAGCAAATTTTTTAGGAGAGAAAAGTACAAATAGTAGAACTTTTCATGATGAAGTTGTTGATCTTACTAAATATGGATCTATTCTTATATCAGGTAATAATGTTGATAAAATTCATATTGATTTTTATCCTATTTCTGAAAATCAGCAAATCAATTTATCTGTCGAATATAAAGATAAGAGATTGCCCACTGAGAATTACTATTATTACCTTGTTAAGGAACCAGGATTGACTGTTTCTGTAAACAAAAATGATCTTGTTACTAATGATCAAAATATTATTAACTTTATAAATAATCAAAATAATAACAATAACCTTAATAATAATATATTACATATTAATTTTAATAATTTTTCTGATGGTATTTATTATAAGGTATTAATAAAGCATGATGGACATGGTAATCCTATTAGGAGTGTTATCTATAAAACCCGTTACTCGAGAACTTTTATCTATTCAGCTCATGATATTTACATGGGTAGTGATTCTCCTGATAATTTTAACGGAGGTATTATTAATAGTGATATTCTTTTGGTTAGCAGTAAAAATATAAACATACTTGGTCATATAGTTTATGATGAGTTTGACTCTATTGAGAGTTTTGTGAATTTTGCTGAGGAAAAATCTTTTACTTTTCCGTCTAACTCTAATAGTTATTTAAATGTTATTGCTAATAATGTGATTATAAACTCGAATAGTTTTACTTCTGATAACTATATGATTGTTAATGGTGACTATTTTGCTTTCTTTGATAGCAATAGTGCAACTTATTTAACTAAGAAGGAAATTAAAAGGTTGTATTATTTTGGATCTAATGTATCTTATAGAAGGTATGATCCACTTAACGAGAAAATTCTTTCTGATGATAGAGAGTCAAATAATATTTCGAAGGAATATTTTGCTACATGTAGAATCTTAGGTGTGGAAATACTGAAATGAAAATTTTTAATTTTTTGACTTTATGAAGCAACTGAAGTCTAATGATAAGCTGACTTTTGTGTTAGTATTAAGATATTTACTTGAAAGTGGAATACCGATTATTCATGCTATTAATATTTTGGAGAAAACTCTATCCAATTATTCCAAATCAATTGCTGAGGTTAGAAAGATGGTTAGCAATGGTAACCCTTTGTTTTATTCAATACAAAAATCAAATCTTTTGGGACAGTTTGAAACTTCAATCATAAAAATAGGTGAGAACACTGAGAACCTTACTTATGCATTAAAAAAGCTTGAAGATTTACTTGTTAAAAGGCAGAATTTAATGCAAAATTTAATTAAGTCTATGATTTTCCCTCTTATTTTTGTTTCTGTTCTTTCTTTTATAATGATAATATTTAAAAATTTGATAATACCTGCTTTTAATAATTTGTATTTTGACTTGGGTATAGAAGCTCCATTTGCTTTCAAAATACTTAGTTTTTTAACAAGTATTTTTGATATTAAGGTAATTTTATTTTTAGGTTTTAATATGATTGTAATTTCTTTTATTATATATAATCTTTTTAAGTCAAATTTGAAAAGTTTTTACAGGTATGTTTTTATGGTTCCAGTTTTGGGTAAAATTTTTTATAGTGCTTATGTTGCTCTTGTCTTAAATTTGTGGGCAGTTGCACTTGAAAGCGGATTACCTTATTCTATAACATTCAAGATTTTGGAAGATGAGACTGTTGAACCTTTTTCATCTTTTTTTGCAAAAATGTATGATAGATCTAAAAGAGGAGAACTTTATGAGATTGTTAATTTTGAAAATATTTTCAAAAGCGTGTATGTTAAACAAATGAATATTGCACTTGAGAGTGGGGAGTTACCTTTTACTCTAAAAAAGTTAGCAGAAATGGCTGAAATAGAAGCTAACTCTGCACTGGATACATTTAATAGAATATTGGAACCACTCATGGCCACTTTGGCTGGAGCCATCACTGCTATTTTATGTTTATCCATATTTTCTCCCATAATGTATATAATAAGGAGTATATAGTAATGAAAAGAGGTTTTACTCTTATAGAAGTAATGGTTGCTATGGCTCTCGCTTTGCTTCTTATTGTTGTTATTCTTATTTCAACAGTTACTATAAATAAAGTTAGTGTGAAACTTTATAAAAAGTATGAAATATCGTTGAAATCAAAAATTTTTCTTAATAAGATAACAAAAGATTTGAATAAAAATAATCCTCCTTTTTCGGGTAAAAACCCGATTATAAGCCTTAACAGTAACAGTATAGAATTTTATTCTGTGAGAATAGCTTCTTCCAATTCTAATCCTGAGCCAACAATTGTTAACATAATTGTGAACTCGAGTAATGTAAATAATGGTGTTAGTTATGTTGTTGATAAGAAGGAATATAGCTTAAATGGAAGTGTTTTAGAGGATAGGAGGTATACTTTTTTCATTGAAAGTCAAGCATCAAAATTTGAGTTTTATAACCTTCAAAATGTCGTTATAAGAATATACCTTAAAAATCAGTTTAACTTCAGGAATCAAAAGCATGAGATATACTACAAAGTTGATGTTCCTGTAAATATACAATGAAAATAAATGTCAATAGAAAGATTTATAATAATATAACTAACGGATATTTATGGATTTTCAATGATGAAATAAAGAAAAGTGATTTGAAGGATGGAGATATAGTAAGTTTATATTATAATGATAAATTTTTATGTAAAGCTTATTATAATTCTAAGTCGAAAATATCTTATAGAGTTATTAGTTTTGAAAACAGAGAATTGGATGTTAATTTTTGGTATGAAAAGTTGTGTAAATTATATGAATACAAATCCCAATTTTATGGTGGTAATTTTAGGTTGGTTTACTCTGAGGGGGATTTTTTACCTGGTTTAATTATTGATTTATTTACAACTCTGGATAGTAAAAAAGTTGTTGTTTGCATGTTATTGACATTGGGTATAGAAAATCAGAAAGAAAACATATTCAGGGCTTTGAAAAAAATGGGGATTGATTGTATAATAGATAGAAGTGACAGTAATTTGAGAAAATTAGAAGGATTGGAACTCAGAAGAAGGATAGAATATGGAAAAATAGAGTTGCCATTTACTGTCAGTATTGATGATATATATTTTTTAATAGATCCTCTTAATGGGCAAAAAACGGGTTTTTATTTTGATCAGACTGAAAATAGAAGATTCCTTAAAAATATTTCAAAAGGTTCTGTTGTTCTTGATGTTTTCAGTTATATAGGATCTTTTTCTCTATATGCTTTAAAGTATGGTGCAAAGTTTGTTGAAATGATTGACGAATCTTCTTTTGCTTCTAATATTGTTCCTCAAATAATGAAGTTGAATGGTTTCCAAGATAGATATATTTTCCATATGGATAACGCTTTTCATAAGTTGAGAGAGTTAAGTAATTTGGGTCGTGAGTTTTCTATTGTTGTTGTGGATCCTCCCTCTTTTACTAAAACAAAAGATAAAATCCAAAATGCTCTAAAAGCTTATTTTGATATTAATTATTTTGGTTTAAAACTTGTTAAAAATGAAGGGTACTTTATTACTTCATCATGTTCACAAAAAATAAGGGAAAATGATTTGTTAAATGTTATAAGAGAAGCTTTACATAAACAAAAGTACTTTGGCAAACTAATATATAGAGGTGGACAATCTTTAGATCATCCTATAAATGTCTCAATGGAGGAAACTGAATATCTCAAATTCTTTGTATTTCAAATTAATAAGCAATGAACAAGGGTATTGTTATATTTGCAGATTTTGATGATAACGATGCAAGGATTTTGTTCGATAAGGTAAAATCTATGAGTATAAATTCCATTTTTATTGATACCAAGAGATTGTCTGTTGATTATGATATTTTTATTGAAATGGAGAAATTGAGATTTTGGGGTTCTAATGCTGATAGATACAGTTATTTTGTTAGGGCGATAAACCTTGTTCCTCTGAATCCTTTTTCTTTTACTGATACTAAAAAATTTTCAGAATATAGGAATTATTATTCTCTTATGTTTTCTTTTCTGGAGATTTTACATAGTAGGGGGGTAAAAGTTGTCAATCCTCCGTCTACTTTTTGGTGCCATTATTTTAAGCCATATACCTACTTTTTGGCTAAAAATTGTGGAATGGATGTGCCTATTACATTTGTTACCCCTTCTTTTAGAGAGATATATAGAATATATAAGGATTCGAAGGCTTTAGGTAAAAAATTTGTCTTTAAACCTATTGCAGGAGGAAAAACTGTTAAAGTCTTAGATGACCAGAATATTGAGGATTTTAAAATTTCCACTGAAGTTTATATTTTCCAAGAATTAATCTATGGTCAAAATTTTCGTGTTTTCACCTTGAATAATGAATACTTGTGTTCTTTTTCATTGGATTATGATGTGCAGAAATCGATAGATTACAGAGATTTGGATCCTGTTCAGGTTAAAGTGAAGCATATAGAGATAGATAGTAAAATAAAAACTGTTGCTTCTTTGTTATCTTCTAAGATAGGTCTTAAATTTGCAGGGATTGATTTCATTTTAAACGAAAACGGGTGCTATTTTTTGGATATAAACCCTGCTCCAATGTTTGTTGGTTTTGAACATCATTCAGGATTTCCAATTATGGAAAAAATAATAAACTACTTATGTAGTTAATCCTCCGTCAAATGTGAAGTGCTGACCTGTTATGTATGTATTATCTTCAGATAGAAGGAATGAGGCAAATTTTGCCAGTTCTGATGCTTGTGCTATTCTGTTTAATGGTATTGTTTTTTCTATCGAATTTTTAAATTCTTCGTGGTTTATTCCTAAGATTTCGGACTGTTTTTTTATGAATTCTTGAAGTCTTTCTGTATAAATGTATCCTGGAGCCAAGGTGTTAATCAGAATATTTTTTTCCGCTGTTTCTAAAGCTATTGTTTTTAGAGCGTTTACTAATCCCAGTCTTAAGCTGTTTGAGATACACATATTTTTCATTGGTCTAATTGTTGTAAAAGAAGTTATGGCTAATATTCGTGGATATTTTGATTTTTCAAGATATTTTATCATCTCTTTGATTATTCTTAGCGGAGCTAGGAACATAGTGTTGAAATACTCCATCCATTCTTGTTCCGATATGTTTATGAATGGTTTTATTGGAGGTCCACCATAGTTTAATAATATTGAATCTACATATCCATAATTATCTATTATTTCGGTAAGATTTTTGATAAAGGAATCTTCTTTTATATCTCCTGGTAGTTCTATGACTTTGAAATCGTTTTCTTTGAGTTGTTGTGTTGCATTATGAGGGTTTCTTGAGTTTAGGATTATGGTGTACCCTTTTTTAGCCATTTCAATTGCTATGGCGAATCCAATTCCTTTGGAACCTCCTGTGATCAGACAGAGTTTTTCCTGGCCAAAATTTTTCATATTATTTTTCTCCTATTGGGTTTCTATCCATTCGGTTATGTCTCTTATGTGTACTTGATTTTTTAGACCTTTGGTATTTACTGCATCCTGTAGCATTAGCAGACAGAATGGGCAAGCGGTAGCTATATTATTTGATACTTTTATTGCTTGTTCTAATCTTTTATGGTTTATTTTGGGATATTCTTTTTTTTCTAGCCAATACATTCCACCTCCTGCTCCACAACAAAAAGAATTTGATTTATTATTTTCCATTTCTTTAATATTATAACCTTTTAGGGCATCTCGCGGTTCTTGAATAATACCGTTTTGCCTTCCTAAATAACATGGATCATGAAATGTTATGTTATCCTTTTGTTTTTTTGTTTTAATTATCCCTTTTTTGATCAGTTCTGACAATATTTGTGAATGGTGATATATTTGTGGTTTGAAGTTGGTATCTATTTGTGGGTACTCGTTTTTTATACTATTGTAGCAATGTGGACATGATGTTATTATTTTTTTGTTATATTTTTTAAGGAGTTCTATATTTTTTTCTGCCAAGATTTGAAATAGGTATTCGTTTCCTATTCTTCTTGCTGGGTCTCCTGTACAGTTTTCATTTTTAAGAATTCCAATGTTTATATTTGCTTGGTTTAAAATGTTTGCTAGTTTTATTGCTATTTTTTGTGCTTGTTCATTGAAGCTAGTTGCGCATCCTACCCAGTATATATAGTCAACATCTTCATTGGCATTTTCTATAATTTTCACGTTTTTTGCATGTTTTGTCCAGTCTAATCTGTTTGATGTTGTTCCTTTGAATGGATGGTTTCTTATTTCTATTGAGTTGAGTGTTTCCTGAAGTTGTAGTGGTAGTTCTCCCTGTTCCATAACCAAATTTCTTCTTAAATCTATTATTTTCTTTAGTGGGTTTATGAGCACGGGACATGAGTTATAGCAAGCTCCACAAGTGGTGCAACTCCATATGCTTTCAGATTTTATGTAGTTATCTATTATTTTTTGGGGAGTACCATTGATTTTGAATTCATCAATATTATCTAATAGTTTTACGAGTATTGATTTGGGTGATAGAGGCTGATTTGATATAAAAGCTGGGCAAGCTTCTTGACACCTACCACATTCTGTGCAACTGAAAATTTCAATAAAATCTTTAAATCCTATCTGTTTTACAGTTTCTATACCTAGAGAGTTTTCAAAATTGAATTTGGTTGAGTCTATTGTTTTTATGGTGAAGTCTTTTTCTTCCGTATTTATAATGTTTATTGGTGCAAGTAAGGTATGAAATAGTTTTCCTTTATCTATTTTAGAAAGGAGAATATAAAGTGAAGTTATCCAGGTCACTCCAAAGAAGATCTGGAAAAGAATACTTTTTGGTATTCTAAAATAGTTATCTATAGCAAATAGTAAAGGTGTTGTTGAGTCAAATGAAAAATATGAAAAAAATGTCAGTGCTAGAATGTTAATGAATAAAAGGATGTGATAAATGAAGTATCTGTCTTTAGTTGAAGAAATTATTATTCTTGGTACTTTTAGAACATATCTTCTTAATATTGCTAAAATTATACCTACTAATCCGAGAATTAATATTAAATCCAGAATCCACTGGATTACTTTAGGAAACAAAAGAAATATTGGTGATATTATGAAGAATAGTCCAAAAATAAACAATGAACTGTGCATTAGCTTCGTTCTAAAATTTGAAATCCTTATTTGTAAGATAATATGTTTAATGATGTTTGATATGAAATTTTTTTTATCTACTTTTTGTAATATTGGTTGTTGATCTGTTATTTTGGTATAAAATTCTTTGAATAAATTTATTTTTCTAAATGATAAGTATATGGTTAAAAACCATCCTATTAGATAAAGCAAAGAGAAAAGAGAATACATTTTTATTTATCTATTTCAATGTTATTATCTAATTCCCTTTTGATTATCTTTTTTATAAATCTTATTGCTTGATTTATTGTTCTTATTTTGTTAAAAATATACATTTTGTTTATAATTTTTGTTATTTCTTTTATTTTTTCTAGCTTCAAATCTTTGTTGAAGTAGTACTTGGCTATTGACTTTATAAAAGGAGGATTAATTTTTAATTGGTTAATAAAAAGTTTTTTGAATACTTTTTTAAGAATGAATTTAAGATGTAAACTATTGGTTTTAAAAAGCAAAAAGATTAGTAATATAAATATATCGACTTCTTTATGTTTGTAATACAGATCAATGGATAGTCTTTTTAAATATTTTGGTTTTATTTCTTTTTTTTCTTCATCAAGTACTATTTTCCATATTTCTGATAGTTTATGAACATTTTGGGATATGACGTGGTTATATTTGTTATTAACTATAAAATTTTTGGCAATTAAAAATGAAAAAATAACTTTGTTTTTATCATAGTTAATCTTTATTTTGTTTTTTTGATTATTGAAGAATTTTTCGAAGCTTATTATTGATTTTCTTAGGAATTTTAAATCTTTTATTAAATTGTCGATGTTTTGTTTACTTTCTAATTCTAGCAGATTTATTGGGTCAAATTTGAGATTTACAAATTCTTCAAATATTTTATCAAATTTTTTTTCTTGGTTTATTCTTTTAAGTTCGTTAAATACTCTGTTTATTGATAATAGATTGATGTACTTTAGTGAGTTTTTGATTAATTCATGTGTTAGGGGGTCAATATTAAGATTTAGTCTTACTTTGTATTTAAGTAGCCTGTATATCCTTGTTGGATCATCTATAAACGAGTTTTTATGTAATACTCTTGTAACTTGATTTATTAAATCTTTATATCCTCCAAATAGGTCTATTATTTCAAACATTATATCTGGATGGTTAGTTTTTCTTTTGAATAGAATGGTATTTATTGTTATGTCTCTTCTTATTAGATCTTCTGTAATATTACTTGTATTTTTGACTATTGGTAATGAGGCTGGATATGGATAGTATTCGCTTCTTGCTGTTATTAGATCAAGAGTTATTCCATTTTTAAGCACTATTTTTGCTGTCAAAAAATTTTGATGGAAATATTTTTCTTTAATTAGCTCTCTGAATTTTTCCGAGATTATTAAGAATATTTTTTCTACTGGTTCAAAAAAAATAATATCTATTTCATTTGTTTTTAGTTTTTTTTTGTAGAAGTATAGATCTCTGGGTATTCCTCCTACAAATCCCCACTCTATCGATTCGCAATTCAAAGTTTCTATAAACTCAATTAAAGACTTTATTTTACTTAAAGTTTTGTATTCAAAAATATTTTCTAATAAGATCATAATTGTATTTCTATTATAGGATAATAGATTCTTATTTGATTTTGATTTATTCTATGATATATATAGTTTTTGGTTAGTACGATATTTTTGTTTTTTATTTTTAAATCTTGAGAGTAGATAAATATAGGATGATTTGTGTTTATTTTATTATTTTCTTTGAAATATATTGTGGCTTTTATATCTTTAGTTTTGGCGTAAGACAGGTTAGTATATATTTCCAGGTAAGGTATTGACAACTTTATTATATTGTCTTGGTTAAGTTTGTATATTTCCACATTTATTGAATATATGTAATTGCTATGGAAAGGTGTTAGTATTTTTTGTGATTTTGCTATAAAGTTAACCTGATTGTAATTTTTCCAGTTGACTATCTGAACGTTGTATAGTGTCAAGAACATTTTTCTCTGATTTATGGATTCTGTATTTATTATGTATTCATTTTTAGCCATTATAAAAATTAGAATGAAGAATAAAAGTATGGTTGATAGGGAAATCAGTGGATTGCTAAATATTTTTTCAACCAAACTATATTCTCTATTATGTTTTTATTAATTAAAATAAAAGTCCCGGTCTATTATTTCATTGTCTTTGTTTAGGATTTGTATTTCATATTTCCCGTTTTTATATATTTTAGGTATTATCAATGTATTTTCTTTAGCTATTTCGTTCCATTTGTATTCTGCTATCTCTTTATCGTTGTGTTTTACTAATATTTTAAGGTTTTCTGTGTTGAATTCTAGTTTTAATGGATTTATATATTTAAATTCAAAAACCAGATTTTTATCTATGATTTTGGGGTTGTAGATTACCAGAGTGGGATCTAATGGTTTTGTATCTTGGTATAGTGGTTCAAATATTTGTTTTGGAAAATTGACATTGTACCCGGCTTTTTGTGCAAATTTTAGTGCGTTTACCATTAGTTCTCTGTGTTTCCTAGCAAAGTATTTGTCGTTTCCTGAATCCCAGTCATTACCGTACCACCAGAACCAATCAGACCCCTCTGCAGCAAAGAGTGTATGCCAAGCTTTAAATAAGTAGTGCTTTTCTCTATCTTTTTCTATATTTGGTTCTTCTATTAAGTTGTTGGTTATTTCTTTTATGTATGGAATTTTTATAAATTCTTGTCTGAGTTTATTTAGTAGGTACCATCCTTTGTTTTCTGATTCTTCTCCTATCCAAGTTGTTAGGTCTCCATATACCCATGAGCCTGTTGCTAATGGTTCCAGTTCCCATTGTTTATCTACTGGTTTTACGGTGGTTATATATTCTTTTGGAGTCATTGTTTTTATTTTTTCTTCTTTTTGGAGCAAGTCGTATAGAGCCATTAAGAAGTCTTTACCATCGTTTTGATAGTATGTCCATACGTTTTCTCCATCACAGGTGTTGGTAATATATATTGGTTCATTTTCTGGAACGCCGTTGTAATGTTTTTGTGATTTTATGTAGTTAATGAAGTCTTTGGCTGCTTCGTATCCATCAGCTTTACCTCTGTAGTATCCATAGTCCCATCCTACTTTGTCATGTATTGATCTTGGGATTACCGATATAGCATCGTTATTTAAGTTATCGATGAATTCTGTGTCTACATCTACTCTGTATGGTTGGAGAACATCTCCTGCAAAACCTGATTTAAAGATCACTTCATGTCCTGTTGAGAACCATTTAATTCCATTTTTTGCTAGGTGTTTTATAATGTTTTCTCCGACGGCTCCTTCACCGGGCCACATTCCAGTTGGATACTTTCCAAAGAGTTTTTTGTAGTATTCCATTGCCATTTTTACTTGTGAGTCTGCATCTTCAGGATATTTGAATACAGGGGGGGTTGGTATGTGAGGTGTTTGCTCTTTAGCTGAGTCGGTATTATCTATCAATGGTAGTATTGGATGATAAAACGGGGTTGTTGTTATTTCTATTTGTCCTTTATTTTGTAAGTATCTATGAATTGGGATGACAAATTTCATTATTTTATAGGTTTCAATTATTATATCTTTTGCGTCTTCTTCAGTAAAGTTTTGCCCTTTTAATCCTTTTGCATAAATGTCTTTAATTTTTGTTACTTTGTCTTTTATTATATTTCCATCTTCAGTTTCTCCAATTAATTCAGTATCTTTATTGAGGAAGTCTGGATCGAACCAAACCAAGTGAAACCATACTTTCAGGTTGAGATATTCTTGGTTGGTCAATGTTTCTCCATTTTTTACTTTTTCAAACAGTTTTTTATAAGCGGGGTATTTAAATATTTGCGATTCGTGATGTGCATCAAAGAATCTTTGTTTGGCGAAATTTTTATCATCCTGAGTCCATTGATCTACAGGTTTGAAAAGTAGATCCAGTGCTCTGTCCAGCTTACCTTTTGGAAAGGAGGATTCTTTTCTATAATTTGGGCTATTTTCATCAGCATAGTCTTTCAATTTATTGACATAATCTTCTATTTGTAATAATAGTGAAGGTGTTAAGTTTATTGTTAATTTTACCTTAGGAAAGTTCAGCAAAATAGAGGCCATATCGTAATAGTCTTTCGTAGCATGTAATCTAACCCATGGAGCAGTGTATGTGTCTTTTATTGAATCTTTATAGATTGGTTGGTGTTGGTGCCACAGAATATTTAGATATATTGGATCCATTATCATCCCTCCTCTTCAAATATCTATCCCTACTGTAATTTTTGTAATTTTTTGATTTAAAACCCTTTTGTGATAAAGGGAAAAAATTTTGTAAAATTTTTGTAAAAAGAAATGCCCAATAAATTGTATAAAGAAATTACAAATTTTAGAATTAGTTATTATTTTTCAATTCTGAAATCTTTTTTCTAACTTTGGCTTTAGAGGATATATCAGTGTAAAGATCATAGGCTTTTTGGTAAAACTCTAAGGATTTATTTTTATCTATTTTTTGGTATATGTCACCTGCTAGTTCTAGGTATTCTGGATTTTCGCTTTGTCTAAGTGCGGAGTCAATGTATTTTTGTGCAGAAGCTATGTTATCTTGTTTGTAGCATATTTGTGCAAGTTTATATAAAGTAAAATGTTTGGTAGGAATTTGAGTAATAACTTGTGTTAATAGGTTTTTGGCTTTTTCCAATTCTCCCTCATTTAGATAAATATCACCCAATTTTTCCAGATAATATGGATCTATTTTGGGGTATTGGTTTACTATCTTTTCAAGAATCTCTTTTTGTTTTGTTTTATCTTCTGTAAATAGGAACTGTGCTAGTAGTGAATCTAAAGAGTTGTATGTTGAAATTATACCTTGCAATATTTTTTGTGATTCTTCTTTTAACCCTATTAAATCGTATATTTCAATTAGTGTTATGTATGTTTTTTCTTTTTTGTCGGCTGGTATTTTTGTTATTTGTGAAAGTAGATTATAAATTTCATTAATCACTTTATTTTTATCAATGTTAAGATAATTTATTTCATCTCTTATAATTTGGATTTTCAAATTAATTTTGTTTTCTATTTCTACTTCATATAGGTACGATTTGTTTAAGTTATCTATGTATTTATCTATAGAACCTTCAAGAAGGTTTATTTGTGCTATTTTGTTGTATATTCTTGATATTATTGATGAAGATAGATTTGAGTTTGGATTAAGGTATTTTATTATTTCATAGTATAGGTTTTTTGATGTTTTTAGTTCCCCCAAGTTGAATAGGGAGTCTGCAATTTGTTCATTAACAAATGGATTTTGATAACCTTTGTTTATTATTTTACTTTTTAGAAATTCTATAAGTATATTATTTTGATTATTATCTATGGCATATTTTGTTGTCATTTCGAGAACTTTCTGGAATTCTATTGAATTATTGCTGTTATAATAGTTTTCTAATTTTGTTAGTAATTCATTTATTTTTGGTGTACTGGCTGTTGCTAATTTTAGAGATATTAAGATAAAAGTTAACATCAAAATTATCAAGTAGTGATTCATTTTTTCCTCCTTATTTTATGCTATTTCTGGATATACTACTATTTTTTCTCCGCTTACTATTTTCCTGTCTCTTATTTTTATTTTTTGGACTATATTTTGTGGTAATTGAATTACATCTGGTGGAAGTTTTGAATCTTTTTTAACTTGGGTATTTTTAATATCTCCTTCTAATCCTTCTATCCTTAATGCTATTGAAGTGGTTTGTAGCGTTGATATCCAGAAATCTATAACCTCTGTGGATATAATTATATCTCTACTTGTAGTCCAACCTTTACTTTCTCTTACTTCCAATTCTCTTACTAGAGAGTGTTTTATATCATTTTCTTTGAGTTTTTCTTCCAATTCTTTGTTATCTATTCCTGTAACATTTATTATACATCTTGTATTGTTTTTTATCTTTTCCAATATGATCTCGTTGTAAAAATATGATGATATTATGAAGTTATTATTGTTTATTGTATCAGATCTAAGGAATGGGTTTCCACATTTGAGTAAGATGTAGTATGTTTGTCCCATTAATTCTATTTCCATTATTCCTGTAATATTCTTTTTAGTGAGTTTCAGTAGTAGAGAGTCCCAGTCTTTGCTGTTTGTTAAGTTATAGTTCATTACTTGATTTTCAAAGAGATAAAAACCTCTGAGTATATTACTGAATCCTATTGGCATTGTGTAACTTACAACTTTTATTTCATCTTCTACTCTGTATCTGAATATCAATGGTGATATTTCTGTGGGTGTGTCTGTTGTATCTACATAACTTACAATCATCCCTTCATCTATTAGAATTATGAAATTATTTTTTGAACCTTTTATTTCTAAGTATCCGCTGTATTTGTATTTTGATAGATTCTCAAGTAGTACCACTAATTCCAATAGTATATAGGAGATGTTATTTATATCTCTTGTTAATGGAAATACTTTTAGTGGTAATGATTTTATCATGGTAGTTTTTCTATATTGGATAATATATTCTTAGCCAGTTCTAATATTTCGTTTTTGGGTATTTGTTTTTTATTGTAGTATAGATAAACTTTGTTTGAGAGTTCTGATATTTGGTTTAGAACGGTGAAGAATTTTTGTTCATCTATGTCACTCCATCTCAGTGTTTCTGTTTTTGATGGTTCAAAGAGTAAGTTATACATTTTGGATAAGCTGTTTTGGACCTCATTAATTAATTTTTCATCTTTTGTTTTGAGATACTCTGCAATTTTTTGTAGGTTTATATTTATTGATTCTTTTATTTGTGTGAAATTGTTTATTGGTTGGTTTTGTGTTTTTATTTCGTAATCTAGTGCTAGTAGATAATTTAGTATTAGTGTGTTTAGACTAACTATTTGTGTTGATATGTAATTATAGTTCCTATTTTTAATATTTTCCTGTATTGAGATGATGAGTTTTTCTATGTCTTTTGATAATTTGTTGATATTTTCATTCATTATTTTATCCTTTATTAATATTTTTCTATTTTTCAATTTCTATGAACTTTATGATTTTACCTCCTACAAGGATTTTGTTCATTAAATGTTTAATTAGTATAAATGTGGAAAGAAAAAAGAAGTTCAGAAAGGTATCTAAAAAGAAAGTTGGTTCTTACGATAAAGTTGTAGAGGATAAAACTGTCAGTCATAATTATGAATATTCGAAAACCTCTTATTGGAAGATATTTTTTGTTGTTATTATTTTGTTGATATTTTTCTCTTCATCTTTCTTAGTTTTTTTTGCTAATAATGATAGACAGGAGATTATCTTTAATGAGTCTAAGAAGAGTATTTTGCAAAAGTTAAGAAATGAGGGTCCATCTGTTGAGGTATATAAAAGTTTTGCTGAACTATATAAAAGTAGGGATCCAAATCTTCATTATTATTACCTAAAAGAGGCCATAAAATTGGTTAAATCTGGCGAATTAGATAAAAATAGAGATCTGATAAAACAAATTCTGGAGGCTTCTTACCAAAAAAATGAAAAGATTGAAACAATTTTGTATTATTTGATATTGTTATATAAAACTACGAAACCTTCTAATCCAGAATTTTTTGAAGTTTTGGCTTCTATAGTTGAAATATATAATACTCTTGGAAATGTGGATTCTTCCCAGAAGATACTCTCCAATTTGGAGAAATTGTATTCTCAAAATTTGCAAATAAAGTATCTTCTTTGCAATCAATATTATGTTACAGGAAATTATGGCTTGGCAAAGGAAAAAATAGATTACATTATAAATATAAAAATGAAGCAGAAACAGCCACTAAATTTTAATGATTTATCTCTGTATTATTTGATTTATATGAGATTTTATCCATATGACAGGGTTTTAGAAAATATGTTACCGTTTTCTTTAGGGTTGGCTTATAATGAAATGAATAATTTTTTGGTATTTTTGTTGGATAGACCTGAAATAAATTTCAAAGATTATAAGAGAATTTTATCAAAAATTTCTATTTACAGGCCTGAGGTTAAAATCATTACTGAACAGAATCCTTACATAAATTTGGAGATTGGTAAAAGGTTTTGGAAAGAATCTCAAAAAGCTATTGCTGAGGTTTATTTCGGTAAAGCTCTCAATAATTCAAGTAATGAAACGAGAAAGATCATACAGGATTATATCTATCAAATAAAGGTCCAAGATGATATAAACCAACAAAAATCAAAACCCACTATAGACACGAAAAAATTACTTGAGGAAGTAAAATGAGTGGTGATCTTCAAAAAATTAGAAACATAGGTATAGTTGCTCATATAGATGCTGGTAAGACTACTACGACTGAGAGAATACTTTACTACGCTGGTAAAATTTATAAAATAGGCAGTGTTGATGAAGGTACGGCAACCATGGATTATATGGTCCAAGAAAAGGAACACGGTATTACTATTCAGAGTGCTGCCACTTTTTTCAAATGGCGAGATTACGAGTTCAATCTAATAGATACTCCTGGACATGTGGATTTTACAATTGAGGTTGAGAGGTCTATCAGAGTTCTTGATGGTATTATCGTTATTTTGGATGCTTCTGCTGGTGTGCAACCACAAACAGAAACTGTATATAGGCAAGCTTTAAAGTATAAAGTTCCAACAATTTTTTTTGTCAATAAAATGGATAAATTGGGTGCAAATTTTGAATATTGTTTGGATTCTATAAAGGAGAGGTTGCTAACTAATCCTATTCCTATTCAGCTACCTTTTGGTAAAGAAGACGGATTTTCAGGTATTGTTGATCTGATTAGAATGAAGTTGATTCAGTGGATTAGTCAAGATGGTAGCGAGTATGTCTATAATGAATTGCCAGTTTCTTACGATAAAGATAGAATATTCATGTTGGAGGAGATTGCCTCTTTGGATGAGATTTTCATGGATAAGTATCTTAGCTCTTCTTATACTATTGACGATGTGTATTCTGCTTTAAGGAGGATAACGATTTCTGGTGTTGGTAGTCCTGTTCTTTGTGGTAGTGCTGTCAAGAATATGGGAATTCAGCCTCTTATTGATGCTGTGATACATTTTTTACCTTCTCCTTTGGATAGGAGTAAACAGAAATCATTTTTGATTACCCAAGATACGGAGAAAGAGGTGATAGTTGATACTGTTGAAAACAGTAGTAACCTATTAGCTTTATGTTTTAAAGTTTCCTATTTCCCTTCTGTTGGTAAGGTTTCTTTTATTAGGGTTTACAGTGGCAAAGTGGTTGAAAATGATGTATTGTACAACAGTACAAAAGATATAAAAGAAAGAGCAAATAGAATAATCAAGATGCATGCGAATTACATGGAAGAGGTTAAAGAGCTCAATATGGGAGAGATAGGTGCTATTGTAGGTTTAAAAAAGACGGTAACTGGTGATACTTTACTTTCTGACGATTCCAAGAGGATTGTTTTGGAGAGTATATATGTTCCTGAACCTGTTATTTTCACAGCTATAGAAGCTTCTTCTAGGGCTGATGAAGAGAGACTATTCAAAGCTTTGGAGAGGTTATCCGAAGAGGATCCAACATTCAAGTATAAAATAAATGAGGATACTGGACAAATCATAATATCTGGTATGGGAGAATTACATCTTGATATAATAAAGGACAGAATACAAAGGGAATATAATTTGAGGATATTTTCTGGTAAGCCTCAGGTTGAATTTAAGGAAAGTATTACTAAGAAATCGGAAGGGGAGTACAATTTCTATAAGCAGGTTGGTAATAAATTACAGACAGCTTACGTAAAGGTTGAGATTATTCCTATTTCTGAAGGAATAAAGATTTTTGTTGATACTCAAGAGATACCTGACAAGATTGTTCCTCAGGTAAGAGAGGGTATAAGTGAGGCTTTAGCTTTTGGAGTTTTAGCGGGGTTTCCATGCACTCGTATTAAAGTCAGGGTGGTAGATGCCAAGTATGATAAAGATTTTTCTACTCCGTTGGCGTTTAAAATTGCTGCTTTTGAAGCTACCAAAATTGCTATGAGTAATTCTAATCCTGTTTTATTGGAGCCTGTTATGAGTGTTGAAATTATTACTCCTGAGGAGTATATGGGTTCTGTAATTAATGATATACAATCAAGAAATGGAGAAGTTCAAGAAATTTCCATTTATCAATCCATGGGTAACATTATTATCAATAAAATTAAGGCTTTTGTTCCTTTGAGAGAGATTTTTGGTTATAGCACGGTTTTAAGGTCTCTTACACAAGGTAGAGGAAACTTTAATATGGAATTATATACTTACAAGGAGGTACCATTATCTGTACAAGAGAATATAATACTGAAAGGAACTTTATAAGGAAGTTTTATGTTAGTTTCTCATAATATATAAAGCAAGGGATATAACAAATATTGTTAACAGGGGGTAAAGCATATGGAAATATTAAAAGTTTCTTCTAAATCAAAACCACAGTCTGTTGCAGCTGCCTTGGCAGCTGTTATAAAGCAGGGTAACAAAGTAGAGGTTCAAGCAATAGGAGCTGGAGCAATAAATCAGGCTGTTAAAGCCATTGCTATTGCAAGAGGTTATGTTGCTCCTTTGGGTTACGAGTTGGTAACCATACCTGCTTTTACTGAAGTTCAAATAAACGGAGAAGTTAGAACTGCCATAAAGTTTATAGTTAAGACTCTTAACAGCTAGGAAAGGTTTAGCGGGTGTGGCGGAACTGGTAGACGCGCTATCTTGAGGGGGTAGTGTCCGTAAGGGCGTGTGGGTTCGAGTCCCACCACCCGCACTAAGATATCCATGTTTGAAAAAGCAAGAAAATATCTGGTTGGTGGGGTTAATGCTCCCATCCGTGCTTTCCCTCTTATAGATATAAAACCTATATACGTAAAGAAGTCAATCGGCCCTTATTTAACTGATATTGATAATAGGAATTTCATAAGTTTTATTTCTGGATGGGGGGCTGTTATACTTGGAGACTCTTATCCTGATATCATTAATGAACTTAAAGATAGATTGAATGATGGTATATACAGTGGCTTATCTAATGAGTATGAGTATTTGTTGGCTGAGCTTATTATTGAGCATGCTTATCCTTATCATCAGATGTTGAGATTTGTTAATAGTGGCACAGAAGCCAATACTATTGCTTTAAGGTTGGCCAGGGCTATAACCGGTAGGAGCAAGATTGTAAAGTTTGATGGTGGTTATCATGGAAGTATAGATTATTTGCTTGTTGAATCAGGATCTTCTGAGTTTGGTAGTCAGATACCATCATCGAGTGGTGTTTCAAAGAGGCTAATAAAGGATACGGTTAGTTTACCTTATAACGATTTGGATGTTTTAGAAGAGTTTTTTAGTGCTTTTGGTAAAGAGATTGCTGCTGTTATTGTGGAACCTATTCAGACGTCAAATTTACTTATTAAGGCCACGCCTTTGTTTTTATCTAAATTGAGGGATTTAACAAAGAGGAATGGTTGTTTCCTAATTTTTGATGAGGTATCAACCTGTTTTAGGGAAAGTTTTGTGGGTCTTGGAAAAGATATAAAGCCTGATATAACTGTTATAGGTAAGGCTCTAGGAGGGGGTTTTCCTATTGCTGCCATAGTCTCGAGTAAAGAGTATATGGAAGTTATGGCTCCTGTTGGGAATATGTCTCACAGTGGTGTTTTTGCTGGTCATCCCATATCAACCTTTGTTGGTTATAAAGTTTTATCATTGATAAAAAGCATACCTAATTTCTATGATATGATAAAATCTAAAGTTGATTTTATTGCAAAGAATATTGATTCTGAACTTAAGATAAATTATACTAATGGTATGTTCTGTCTGTATTTTGCTCATAAGAAAATAGAATCTTCTGATGATTTGGATATAATGGATATAATGTCTTTTATTGATTTTTACAAAGCTTTGATGGATGAGGGTATTATTTTATCTCCTCATCCGCTTGAGCCTAACTATGTTAATTATTCTCATAGTGATAATATATTGGAGATTTTTGTTGAGAAGGTTAACAGGGTTTTATCTGTTATAAGGAGGTGAATTGATTTGCAACTTTCTACTTTACCAAGGACAGAGAGTGGGAAGCTCAAGTTTCCGGGTATTTCTCTTAAAGCTATTCAGCATAAGTTTGATACTCAGGCAACCGAGGCTTTGAAGAAGATTCCTTTATTACCTCAGCTGATGAAGGTCATAAGTAAAATATTCACAGAAGAAGCTCTTTATGTTTTTTTTACTGGTCAAGCTTTAAGGGTAACGCCAAATCAATATCCTCGTTTGTATAATGTATATAGAGAGGCTATACAGATTTTGGATTTGCAATATGAACCAGAATTTTTCTTGCAGACTAATGAAATACCTAATGCTTTTGCTATGGGCATTGAAAGAAAATTTGTTATTGTTACAAGTGGAATAACTGATATTCTTAATGAGGAAGAGTTGTTGTTTGTAATAGGACATGAGTTGGGGCATAACAAATTTGATCATATGCTTACAAAGACAGTTGCTTATGTTCTAGGGCAGATTGGAGTTGGGGTAATAAGCGCCTTATTAGGTGGTGTTGGTCAGTTGGCAGCAATATCCTTACAGTTGGGATTATTGCATTGGAGTAGGATGGCGGAGTTTTCTGCTGATAGAGCCGGCTTCCTTGTTGTTCAGGATAGGGAAGCTTGTCTGAAAGCCCTTTCTAAGTTGGCAGGTTATTCTCGTAAGTACAGTGAAGAAGGGATAAATATAGATGAGGTTCTTTTGCAAGCTAAGCAACTAGATGAAACCAATTTGCTTCAGAGTTTTTACAAGTATGTGTCAATGATTCAGATGACTCATCCGTTTATACCTTATCGTGTAAGAGAATTAGATGAGTGGATAAAATCTCAAGAGGTTGCCAATATATTCAGTGGTAACTATTCTACTGAGGAAGAGTACAATCGTAGGTTTATGGGATATCAGTATCCACCTTATCAACAGGCTTACTATCCGCCTCAGTATCCTGCATATCCTCCTTATCCTCCTTATCCGTATCCTCAGCAGCCTTATGTTCAATCACCTTATACGCCATATCAGCAGTCTTCTCAACAGTATCCATCATATTTTCAGGGTCCTTATCAATCTTCTTACCAGTCTCAGCAGGTTGCTGGTCAACCACAACATCAATATTATCCACCTCAGCAAACCATTCAGCAGCCATATTATCAACCTCAGCAGGGTGTTGGGCAACCACAACAGGGGGCTTATTCTTCTAATGTGGATCAAAGTAGTTCCGACCAGGCTGCAAAAGAGTAATCCTTACAGAGGTATCTAATAGCGACTTGCATGAAAACAATTACTTAGCAATCATTTCATATATAGGAACTAATTATAGTGGTTGGCAAAAACAAAAAGAGGATCGGCTGACTGTACAAGAGATAGTTACAAAAACATTTGAAAGCTTACTAAATACTAAAATAGAGAAGGTTAGTTATACTGGAAGAACTGATAAGGGAGTAAGTGCTTTATTTCAGTATTTTAATTTCTATATTAAAGAAAGGATAAATCCAGCTTTTTACATTGATATTGTCAAGAAAGCGAATATGGCCTTGCCTTCTGATATTTTGGTCCTTGATTTTAAGAATGTTGATAATTCTTTCAGTAGTAGATATAATGTTAAGTATAAGACATATTTGTATAAGATTATTTTTTGTGATGATGAAAAAATAGTTATAGATAAATATGGTTTATATAATTATTTATTAATGAAATCATATTGTAAAGATTATGTTGTTTCTAAGCTTAATGATTTTATTGTGTTTTTTAATGGATTGAGAGATTATTCAAGTTACCATAGGCCAGAGAAGGGGGTTGCTAAAAATACTGTTTTGGATTTATCTTTGGTTTATTTCATTTACGATTATCCTGAGTTTTGGGTATTGACTTTTGAATTCAAAGCTGCTTACTTTTTGAGAAACATGATAAGGAAGATTATGGGTATGTTTGTTGCACTTTTGGAGGGTAAGGTTGACATGGATTATATTCGTGACAGTTTTGATAATCCTGATCCATCGAAAGGTAAATTTGTTTCTTCTCCTAAACCATTGGTTTTATATAGTGTCAAATATGACCGCTGGCTGTATAAGGGAGCGGAATAGAAATACCCTCAGCCAAATAAGGAAAATGAAGACTATATTGAAAAATGGTTATATTGTTGATGGTAATAGGGGTTCACTTATCAGAAGGGGATCAGTAGTTATTGAGGGTGACAAAATAGTTGATATAATTGATAGTTATTCTGATAATGATGGTTTACAGGATTGTGAGGTTGTTGATATAGAGGGTTTATATGTTTGTCCGGGGTTTATAGACGTCCATAGTCACAGTGATTTAACTATTATTGCTCATCCTGAATCAGAGAGTGCAATTTCACAGGGTGTTACTACTGTTGTTTCTGGTAATTGTGGGTTTTCTGTTTGTCCTGTAGATAAAACTTTGGCTAATGTTTTAACGGAAGCTAAGTCTTATGGGATAGACGATATAAGTTGGCGTAGTGTTAGACAGTATTTGGATTTTATTCGGGGTTTGCCTATTGTTGTTAATTATGCTTATTTGGTTGGTCATGGACAGATTAGGGCTGAGGTTATGGGATATTCTAATAGGTTGGCTAATGAAGATGAAATTCGGCAAATGAAATATGAAGTTGAAAAAGCTTTGGATGAGGGAGCTATTGGGCTATCCTTGGGTTTGATTTATATTCCTGGTCGATTTTCTAATCTCGATGAGCTTGTGGAATTGTCCAAGGTTGTTAGTTTTAAGGGTAAGATAGTTACCAATCATATGAGGTCTGAGAGTTCACATCTCTTGGAAGCTATTGATGAGAGTATTGATATATCAAGGTTAGCTGATGTCAACTTTGAGATTTCTCATCTAAAGGCTGCTGGGACAGGTAGGGGTAAAGCCGAAAGTGCTTGTAAAAAGATAATTAAAGCTATAGGTGAGGGAGTCAGAATTTCTGCAGATCAGTATCCTTATACTGCTTCTAATACTGGTTTATCTCAGGTTTTACCACCTCAATATTTGGAAGGTTCTATTGAGGAAATAATAAGAAAGATAACTGATGATCCTATTAAAGTTGCTCAGGATATAGAGAGTTATCCTCATACTCCTTGGGATAAGATTCTCATTTCTGAGGCTTATAATCCTAAGCTAGCTAAATATTTGGGTATGTCTATAAGAGATATATCGATGGATTTGGGTTTACCAGAGGCTCTAACTGTAATTGAGCTTATGAAAATGGAGGAATATGATTTGGGTGCTATTTATTTTCTTATGGATCAGGATGAGGTTGATTACATAGCCACGCAGGATTTCGTTATGGTTGCCAGTGATAGTGCTATTAGGAATTGTAGTAGTAACGCTTTTCCACATCCACGGACTTTTGGAACATTTACAAAGTTTATATCCTATTATGTAAAGGAAAGAAAATTATTAACTTTAAGTGAGGCTATATATAAAATGACTGGTTTTCCGGCTTCTAAATTCGGGATTGTAAATAGGGGGTTTATAAAGAGAGGATATTTTGCGGACTTGGTTATTTTTGATTTTGATAAAATTGTTGATAATGCCAGTTATGTATCTCCTAAAATTTTATCTGATGGTATAGAGTTTGTATTTGTAAATGGGAAGATGGTTTATAAAGATAAAAAGGTTGTGGATTATGCTGGTAGAGTTTTAGCTTAGTTTTATTTTGGAGTAATCAAAATATTTTTTCATTAGAGGTTTTTGATTTTGTGAAATGAATTCCTTTAGTGGAGAAGGGAAGTAGTAAATTTGATTGGGAGGTTTTTGTGATATGATGAAGACTGTTAGTTTTGATTTATTTACGCCGACACAGGAGCATTCTATTTTGAGAGATACTGTCAGGGATTTTGTGAGGAATGAGGTTGAGCCTCAGGCTCTGGAACATGATATAAAAGAAAAGTTTAACCTGGATTTATTCAGGAAAGTTGGTGATTTGGGATTATTGGGATTGACTGTTCCTCAGGAATACGGGGGTGCTGGAATGGATGCTGTGGCCTCTGTAATAGTTCACGAAGAGCTTGCTTCTTCTGATCCTGGTTTTGCTTTGGCTTATCTTGCTCATTCGGTTCTTTTTGTTAACAATTTTTATCAAAATTCAAATGATTTTCAGAGGAACAAGTATTTGAGTAAGGTTATTTCTGGCCAGTGGATTGGTGCTATGTGTATGACAGAGCCAGATGCTGGGACTGATGTTATGAGTATGAAAACTAAAGCTGAGAAGAAGGGGGATTTTTATTATATTACTGGTAGGAAAACTTACATAACCAATGGTGCTATTGATAGTAACACTCCTGGTGATGTGTTTTTGGTTTATGCTAAGACTGGTGAGAAGGAAATTAGCACATTCGTAGTGGAAAAGGGTTTTGAAGGGTTTTCTTTGGGACAGGTTCTAAAAAATAAGACTGGTATGAGGTCTTCAATAACTGCTGAGTTAGTTTTTGATAATTGTAAAGTTCCGAGTGAGAATATTCTGGGTAAGGAGGGTGATAGTCTTATTCATATGATGAAGAATTTGGAGGTGGAGAGGTTAACTTTGGCTGCTATTTCCACTGGAATTGCTGCGAGATGTATTGAGATAATGATAGATTATTCGAATAATAGGTATGCTTTTGGGAAACCTATAAGGGAATTTGGACAGATCCAGAGGTATATTGCAGATTCATATTCTAAATATATGGCTGCGAGGAGTTATCTCTATTATGTTGCTTCTAAGATAGATTTAAATAAGCCTGGTCATAGAGTTGATACTGATGGTGTGAAGCTGTTTGCTTCTACTGTTGCTAAGGAGATAGCAGATAATGCCATGCAGGTGTTGGGTGGATATGGGTACTTTGCTGAGGCTGTTGTTGATAGGATGTGGAGGTCTGCAAAGTTGATTGAGATTGGTGGTGGAACTATTGAGGCACACCAAAAAAATATGACAAAAGATTTAACTAGGTATGGATATAAGATAAGATAAGAGGTGTTGAGAAATGGATGAATTAATAATAACAGATAAAGGAAATGTGAGGTTTATCACTTTAAATAGGCCGGAAAGTAGGAATGCACTTAATTTTTCTCTTATGGGAAAATTGGCTTCTGCTATTAGGCAGGCCAGTGCAGATGATGAGATAAAAGTTATTGTTGTAAATTCTTCTTCTGATAGGGCTTTTTGTGCAGGTGTTGATCTAAAAGAGTTAAAAGATTTTATTGATTCAAATAGGGTTAGGGATTATTTTAGGGCTTATTCTGAGATAATTTTGGCTATTGAAGATTGTATAAAGCCGACTGTGGCTGTGGTTAGGGGATATGCTCTTGCTGGAGGTTGTGGTTTGGCAGTTGCTTGTGATATTACTATAGCTTCTGATGATTCTAAGTTTGGGGTTCCCGAGATAAACTTGGGTATGTGGCCGATGATTATTAGTTATCCAATTTTGAAATTTGTTCATCCTAAAAAGGTTCTGGAGTTATTTTTGACAGGTAGAATTATTGATGCTTCTGAGGCTAAAGATATAGGTATGGTTAATTTTATTGTTGATAAAGATAGCATAGAGTCTTTTTCTGAAGGGATTATTAATAATCTTGCTTCAAGGAGTTCATTAGCTTTGAAGATGGGTAAAGAAGCTTTTGATTTTTTGATTCAGGAAAACTATTCTGAAAAGATAAAGTATTTGAGGGAAATGAGTGCAATTCTAGCTTCGTCTTCTAAGGCTAACATTGAAGAATTTTTGACCAAATCAAGGAAATAGTTATTGTTTTTATTTAAAATGAAGGATACTTCCTCGAGCCATTTGGTTTTCTATAAAATGTATTTATTAACCCTTTTGGTTTAATGTTTATTTTTTTAAGTAAGGATTAGTTGGAATATATAAATCCTAATTACGGGAGGTTGAAATAGGGTATGTTGCTAAAAATTATTACATTAATTCTGATAATTTGTATTTGTTCTATAAGTACTTCTTTTTCTTATATTATGATTGACAATACTTTTGGTAAGAACGATTATACCCTTAGGATTAAATATTCTGGTTTTGAGAAGAGGGGAAAGATAAAATGTGTTGATGTATTTTTCTCGAGCTATATTTTAGATTCTGGTTTTGGGTATAAGAACTCATTATTTTTCCCTGTTGGTTTTGATAAAAATGATAACATGATAATACCCAATGCTGGTGCTGATAGTATATCATTTTTCAGAATTGATTCAAATGGAAATGTTAATCAAAGTGTTGTTAATATTGATAATTCTGCAGTTCATCAAATTTCTTATCCTTACTTTGTTGGTAGTTATCAGAATTCGGAAGGTTATGGTATTCTCTTAGGTAAATTGAGAAATGTGGGTGCCAATTTTGAACTGGATTTTTATAAGAAAATTGACATAAGTAAGTATATAGAGAATTATTATTATACTACTATAGTTGGATTTAGGAAGCTTTTTGATAGTTTTTTTATTGTGGGTAATACTGTTATGCGTGGAAAGAATGATATTGATATACTTTTGTTGAAATTGGGATTTAACGGTGATTTATACAAGAGTTATAATGATAAAGGTTTTTTGAGGTTGGACAATTTAGCTGGTGGTATGGAAAACGATGGTGTTTTTTCTTTTCAAACCGATAAAGATGGAAATATGTATTTTGTTGGTTTTAGTAAAAGTGGCAATCATTGTAAAGATATGTTGCTTGTTAAGCTTGATAATAGCGGTTATCTTGATAAGAGTTTTGGGAATAATGGTATTGTTTTGATTAACAATGTTGCTGGTGGTAATGGTGTTGATTTACTATCTGATATAAAGATAAAGAATGATTATCTAATAGTTGGTGGTATAAGTTATGATAAGAATTCAATAGGTAGGCCTGTTATTATGAAGATGTATAAAGGTAAGTTAGATTATTCTTTTGGTGATTATGGGATAAAGATTATTCCTTGTGTTAATCATGGACAAGTGTTAAAAGTATGTATTGATGAAATGGGTTACATATATTCTTGTGTTTTCAATTTTTCTTCGTCTAATCCAGAATATGAGCTTGATAAGCCTTTGAAAGTTGTTCAAATGGATCAAAATGGTAGAATAATTGATGAAGTAGAAATGTTTTTTGATGAGCCAACAGTTTTATTGAGTATGCTCATTAAAGGTAAAAAACTTTACATTCCAGTTATCCAATCAAATAGTAGTGGTTATAGTTTAAAGGTTTTTAGATTTTATATAGGGGATAAGAATGTTGATCATTAGCATTACTTTGAATTTTTATAGTTTTCATAGAATTCGAGGACTTTTTTTACGTACGTTTGTGTTTCTTTGAAGGGAGGTATGTCATCATATTTTTTTACTTTTGCTGGGCCGGCATTGTATGCTGCAAGTGCTAATTCAATTTTGCCATCAAATTGATCAATTAGATTACTTATATATTTTGTTCCTCCCATGATATTTTGTTTTGGGTCAAATGGGTTTTTTACCCCCAAGGATTTTGCTGTTTGATCTGTGAGTTGCATTAATCCTTTTGCTCCTACTTTTGACTTTGCTTTGGGGTTAAATGAGCTTTCTTTTTTAATCATTGCTTTTATTAAGTTTGGATCTACGTTATATTTTTGTGCTGCTTGACAAATTATTGAATCATATTTATCTTCAATTCCACCTGCTTTTGCTATGTTACAGGCTATTGTTTCCTGGATTTGCATTTTTGTGTTTCTTGAACTATAGGAATTGTGTTTTTATAGTTGTTAAAAAATTTTGTTTAAATAATTTACAAATTTTTAACAATAAAAATTTTTGAATTTTGTTGTAAAAAGGATTTTTTAAAATTTCTTAAAAATAGAATAAAGCAGAACTATGAAGTACAATGTAAAATATATTGATAATAATAATCAAATGAAGTCTATTGTTTTGGATGGTAAGAGTGAGGATGATGTAATGAGTAGGGTTATTTCCAATCCTGATGTTAAGACTATAGTTTCTATTAGTTCTTCTATTGGTATTAATATAAGTGGTTTAAAGAGCTTTGATTTGTTTTCTCAAAAGAAAGTTGATTTGGGAACGCTTTCTTTTATTTGCAGACAATTCAGTCAGATGTTTGAAGCTGGTTTACCTGTTAGTTCAATGATGAACATATTTATAAGAACTTTGAAGAAACCTCATCTGAAGATCGTTTTTGAGAATATACATTCTGATATTCAATCCGGTTTGAGTTTTTATAGAGCTTTTTCTAAGTATGAGCAGTATTTTGGGAACCTGTTTATTAATATGATAAAGGTTGGGGAAACTAGTGGAAACTTGGATAAGATATTTTCTAGTCTTGCCAATTACTATGAATATTCTTTATCTTTGAGAAATAAATTAATAAATGCTCTTATATATCCGATTTTTGTTATTTTTGCGGTTTTGATTGTTTGGGCTATTGCGATGTTTTTTGTTGTCCCCAAATTCAAACAGATATTCATACAAATAATTGGTGTTGAAAAGGTTTATAGGGAGTTACCATTTATTACTGTCCTTATGTTAAAGTTATCTGATATTTATAATACCGGTTTCAAGTTGATTGGTTTAGATATTAAGATAGGTTATATTTTATATTTATTGAAATTTGGTTTTTTGGGTTTTATTTTTTATCTTTGGAAGAATTTTGATTTTAGGAAACATTTAGAGAAGTTTTTGCTTGCAATTCCGGTTGTTTCTAGTGCTCTTAAATACTATTACTGCTCAATTTTTTTTAAATCTTTGTATGTTACTTTAACGAATGGGATATTAATAATTCCGGCTTTGCAGATGTCTTCTCATGCTACTACTAGTGCCATATTTATTAAGAAATTGGAGGAATCTATAAGAAGTATAGAGCAGGGTAAAAGGTTGAGTGAGAGTCTCATAAATACTAATTTTTTTGAGCCTATAGTTGAGCAGATGCTTATAACGGGTGAGAAAAGTGGTAGTATTTATAAAATGCTTGAAGAGGCTGATAAGTTCTACACAAGGGAAATGGAAATTCTCATGGAGAGAATTATGAGAATGATTGAACCTTTGCTTATTGTTGTCATAGGTATATTTGTTTTCTTTATATTGCTTTCTTTGTATTTACCTATATTTATACTACCATCGAAGATAATGAGATAGCTTATGAAAATTGTTAATAGTGGTAGTGATAGAAGTTTTGTTATTTTTAAGGATAGGGTAATACTAATTGATCCGAATAGAGAGAGTTTGGAGAGGTATATAAAGGTTTCGGATTTCCTGAATAAAAGAAGGATTAATGTTCCTAAGATATATAAAGTTTTCCCAAATTTTGTTATAATACGTAATCTTGGAAAAAGTCTGTATTCTGAATTGAAAAGTGGTAGAAAAACTGATAGATGGTTGGAAAGTAGGTACTATAAAATCATTAATGAGTTGGTTAAATTTCATTCTATACCTCTAAAGAATGTTGAAATATTCAGTAGTTTTGATTTGAAAGTTCTCACTTGGGAATGGAGATACTTTATTGAAAATTATTTGTTAAATTATCTTGGAGTTAAGAATATTGATAGATGGTTTCTATTTTCAGATATTGTTATTAATGTTTGTTATAATGTTTATAGGAGTTTTAGTAATCTGATTCATAGGGATTTGCAGTCGACAAATGTTATATTTTTCAGGGGGGTTCCGTATTTTATAGATTTTCAGGGGATGATGGTTGGTAATTTTTTATATGATTTAGCTTCATTATTAGAGGATCCGTATATTAATTTACCTTTTTATTTGAAAGAAAAGCTATTAGTTTCATATTTTAGAAATAGTGGTTGGGATTGGTCTTTATTTTCTGTGTATAGGTATTATAAGATTCAGAGGTTGGTTCAGGTTCTTGGAGCTTTTGCATTCCTTTCTTTGCATAAGAACAAGGATTTTTTTATAGTTCATCTTAAAAACTCTGAGATGGTATTTAGGAATATTATTGAAGAGATTAAAAAATTATAAAATTTAAAATAATTTTATGTTCAGTAAAAACGTGGTTGAAAAGATTCTTAGTGATTTGGATAGGATTCAGAATAGGATAGGGTATTGCTTTAGGAATAGGTTGTTATTAGTGCAGGTTTTTTTACACAGTTCTGTTTTTAATGTACCAATAGAGGTGGAAATTGATGGTCGGAAAGAGTTATTATCTAGTAATCAGAGGTTGGAGTTTTTAGGTGATGGGATATTGAGTTATTTAGTGTCGGAATATGTTTTTTTGAAGTATCCTACATTTTCTGAGGATTATTTATCTTCTTATAAATCGTTAATAGTTAATTATTATACGTTGTATAAGGTGTGTTTTCATTTAGGTTTGCAGGAGTATTTGGTTTTTAATTATGAGAGTTTGGGTAAGAATAGTGCGAATTTAAAGACATTTTCTGATACTGTAGAGGCTCTTATTGGTGCTATTTATTTGGATTCTGAATCTGTTTTTCCTGTTAAAAAATTTTTTTTAGATGTTATATTGGGAGTTTTTTATTTGTATTTGGATGAGATAGTGGAAAACATTTTTGATTGGAAGGGTTTTTTGCAGAGTATTTTGCAGAAGAAGGGTTTACAATTACCAAAATATAAGGTTGTTGATAAGAGTCATGATGGTTTTTTTATAATGGCATGTTATGATGGTATTGAAGTTAGCTCAGGTTTTGGGAGGACTAAAAAAGAGGCTGAAAAGCAGGCAGCTCTAAATTTCATAAAGAAAATGCGGTTGGATCAGTGATTTTTTACTGTTTTTTACATAATGTTCTTATTAAGTTGAAAATTTGGGTTATTTCTGATATTTTTTCCTGGATATATTCTTCTGTAATTCGCTTAGATAAACTGAATTCAAAGTAATTTTTTTGCTTTTTGTGAGGATAGAATATAAATATGTTATCTTGGAAGTTTGGGATTACGGTGTATGTTATATCAATAATATTTGCTGATGATGAGTCGAAGATTTTTTTTGGTAAAACTATTACTATTCCTTTGAAAAGGTTCTCTACTGTTTTTGAGTATTCTGTGAATTCTATGGAAAAATATTTGTATTTTTCTTTTCTTTTGCGTAGACTTTTTTTGTATTCTATTTTATTTATTTCAACTTCTGCAAAAATTACTTTTGTATTATTAAATTCTATTTCCAAATAATCTTCTTCTTTGTAGGTTGATGCTTCAGGGTAGAGAGTAAGTAGAGGGTTTTTAAGGAAATCTGTTTCTTCTGGAGAATATTTTATTATTTTAAATTCTTCAAAATTTGGAATTTTGGAGATGATATTGATTAGCAGCTTTTTTATTTCTCTTGAATACTGATTTTGAAAGAACGATGCTATGATAATGAATATTTTTATATAGATAATTATTGACATGCAACAGATCATTGATGAATCTTTGGGAAATAACAAGATTATTATTATTAGTAGTAGTATGGATATTAGGGTAAGTATTAGCAGTATGTAATTTCTTTGTTGGATTTTTTGTTTTCTAAAGTGTTCTAGTTCTGATATTATTAAGTCATTTATCATTAGATAATATAAGTTCTATTGAATATTAATTAAACCTTTTTTATTGTCTTTTTTGAAATTTGCCTGTAATTCTTGTTTTTTTATTTTCCAAAAAGGAAGCGGCTTTGAGTTTGTAAAATAATAAATAAAAGGGATCATTTTTTGGAGGTAACAGATGGGGGAAGTGAGTTTTGAAAATACTAGATATTTGAAATACGCTGATTATCAAACTATTAGAGATTTCAATTATCAGCAGTTGCAAGTTTTGTGTCAAGAGATAAGAGATTATATAACAGAGGTTATATATCACAATGGTGGTCATTTTGGAAGTAATTTGGGGATTCTTGAGCTTACTGTTTCTATTTTAAGGAATTTCAATCCTTTGTATGATAAGATAGTTTTTGATACTTCTCATCAGTCGTATGTTTATAAAATTTTAACTGATAGGAAGGAGAGTTTTAAGACTCTCAGGACTCTCGGAGGTATATCTGGTTTTTCAAAGATTAAGGAGAGTAAGTTTGATCATTTTGGTGCTGGTCATGCTGGGACAGGTTTGTCTGCTGCTTTGGGTTATGCCAAAGCTCGTGATATAAACAAAGAGGACTATAATGTTGTTTGTATTGTTGGGGACGCTGCTCTTACTTGTGGTGTGACTTTTGAAGCTATAAATAATTTGGGACAGTATCCCACTAAGATGGTGATAGTTTTGAATGATAATGAGTATTCGATTGCCAGAAATGTGGGTGCTATATCTATGTATCTTAAAAAGTTAAGGAATAGTCCTATAATTCTCAAAGTTGAGGAGAGGATTGATGATATTCTGACCAAATTGCCTGTTAATAGTGTTATAAAGGAATGGATAAGGGATACCAAGAGTTGGGTTGAGGAGGGGTTCACCAAGTTGGTGTCTCCTTCTATTATTGGGGTGATTTTTGAGGAGTTTGGGATCCAGTATATTGGTCCTGTTGATGGCCATAATGTTAAGCTGCTGGATGAGGTTTTTGGTTTTACTAAGTCTCTGAATAAGCCTGTTATAGTTCATGCTATAACTCAGAAGGGTAAGGGTAACAACGAGGCTGAGAATCATTCTGAGAGGATGCATGGTGTTGCCAAAGGTAAGATAAAACCCAGCAGTTTCATTTATTTCAGCACTGATGAAGGTATGAAAGTTGATGATTTTACAAAAAGTGTGAATAAGACTTATACGGAGATTTTTGGTGAGGCTATTGTTGAGTTGGCTAAAAGGGATGAAAAGATTGTTGCTATAACTGCTGCTATGCCTTCTGGTACTGGGTTGGTGAGTTTTTCTAAAAGTTTCCCTGATAGGTTTTTTGATGTTGGTATAGCTGAGGAGCATGCCGTGATATTTGCTTGTGGATTGGCGTTGACGGGTTTGAAGCCTGTTGTCGCCATATATTCTACCTTTCTACAGAGAGCTTTTGATATGTTGATACATGATGTGGCTCTTCAGAATATCCCAATATTGTTTGTTTTGGATAGAGCAGGGATAGTTGGAGAGGATGGGCCGACACATCATGGAGTTTTTGATTTGTCTTACTTGAGGATTATTCCCAATGTTGAGGTATTTGCTCCTTCGGATGAGCTTGAATTAAGGAATATTTTATATACGGTTTTGCTTGATTTAAAAAAGCCAACTTTTATAAGATATCCTCGTGATTTTGTTGAGGGAATGAGGTTGGGAGAATTTGAGAAGACCAACATTTATCAATGGAGGATGATACATCAAACTCAGCATATGTTTGATAGGAAAGTGGCTATTCTCTCTACAGGTAGGATGAAAAGATGGGTTAATGATATTTGTGGTATTTTGGAAAGAGCCAAGGTTTCTGTAACTGCATACAATTGTATTTCTGTCAAGCCTTTGGATAGTAATGTGCTTAACTCTATGGTGAATTACGATTTGGTTGTTACCTTAGAGGATAATGTTTTGGCTGGTGGTTTTTCAAGTTATGTTTTGGAATTCTTTAATGATAATGGTATTTCTAGAAGGGTTCTTAGGGTTGGGTGGCCGGATGAATTTGTGGATCATGGGCCAATGAATTCTTTGTTTAAGCATTACGGTATTGATTCTAATGAAATAGCTGATAAGATATTAAAGGAAGTTTTTTACAAAGTAGAAGTTTTTTAAAGTTATAAGGATAATTTTACAGTTTTTCTTAAATATAACGTAGGGTTATGAGCTTTGATTCTATTTTTTCTAAATTTTTGATTTTTGGTTTGGTTTTTATTTTGTTATTTTCTATATTTTTAACTTATTCTCCATATTCAAATGATAGGTTATACATGGATTTTGTTAACCAGATGAGATTTTTGAAAGAACTTATTATTAGTAATGAAGTTGGTTTTGAAAGAGAGGATATCTTAAAAAAGGTTTCTTCTTTTTTTAATGTTGTTAATTTGGATGATGGTTGTGTAACATTAACTTCACCCTATAATACTCTAATAAATGTTTATTTGCAAGATGTTTTGTATGTTGAGGTCAAGACTGTTTCTAATGAAGGATTTATTCCTGTGAAGAATATTGTTGATATGGATAATTTTATTGATGATGGTGTTCCTACGACTGGATTGGTTAAATCGGTTGATGGCAGATATTATTCAGGTTGTGTAATTTTGTTAAAAAACAGGTAATATTTATTTTGTATAGAATCCTTATAATTGGAAACGTTATTTTGTTAGGAGGTAAAGTATGGCTTATAAGAAAAAGAAAAAGATAAAGAAGGTTGGTTCAACAGGTGTTGCTCATATACATTCTACTTTTAATAACACTATAATAACTATAACTGATGAGAATGGGAACACTATAAGTTGGTCTTCTGGTGGTAATGTGGGTTATAAGGGTACGAAGAAGAGTACTCCATTTGCTGCACAACTTGCTGCTAGGCAGGCAGCGGAGAAGGCTATTCAGCAGGGATTAAAAGAGGTTAAGGTTATTGTAAAGGGTCCAGGTATGGGCAGGGAGTCTGCTATCAGGGCTCTAAGAGCTGCTGGATTGGAGATTACTGATATTAAAGATGCCACTCCTATACCACATAATGGATGTAGGCCTCCTTCAAGGAGAAGAGTTTAATATCCGCTTGCTGGAGATATAGCGGTATAGAAATTATCCAGCCCCAAAAAAGGGAAGAAAGAAAAATATGGGTAGATATATAGGTCCCAAATGTAAATTGTGTAGAAGGGAAGGAATAAAATTATACTTAAAAGGAGAAAAGTGTTTTACTGACAAGTGTCCTTTGGAAAAGAGGAATTATCCTCCGGGACAACATGGGTTTGTTAAGAGGAGACCCAAATTAACGACTTTTGGTGTTAGATTAAGAGAAAAGCAGAAAGTTAGAAGAATCTATGGTGTTAGTGAACAGATGTTCAGGAAGTATTTTGCTGAGGCCAAAAGATTGGCAAGGTTGGGTAAAGGTTTTACAGGGCAAAACCTTATGAAAATTTTGGAAAGAAGGCTTGATAATGTTTTATACAGATCAGGGATTGCAGTCTCAAGATTTCAAGCAAGACAGATGATATCTCATGGTTTTGTTTTTGTTAACGATATTAATGTTGATATTCCATCTTATTTGGTAAAGATGAATGATGTTATTAAGTTTAAGCCCAAGGTTTTGAATATTGTTAAGGAACATTTGGAAAATGCTAAGAATTCTTTTATACCTAATTGGTTGAGTGTTGATTTTAATAATTTAACTATAAAGGTATTGAGAGAACCTGAGAGAAATGATGTTGAGTATCCAATAGAGGATAACTTGATTGTTGAGTTTTATTCAAGGTAGGAGGAGGTTTTTGTTATGTTGGCTGTTAGTCAAATAAGCACTGGGATATTGGCTATTGAGCCAAATTACGGTAGATTTTTTATTGATAATTTGCCTTATGGTATGGGTGTTACTATAGGTAACGCTTTGAGGAGAGTTTTACTATCTAATGTTCCTGGAGCGGCTATATTTTATGTTAAAATAAACAATGTTTTGCATGAATATGAGAGTATAGCTGGAGTTAAAGAGGATGTTATTGATATCATTATCAATTTAAAAAAGGTTAGATTTAGATACAGATCTAATAGTGATTTTGAGAAGGTATTTTTGAATGTCAGTGGTCCTGGGCAGGTCAAGGCAAGAGATATAAAGTGTCCTGCTATGGTTGAGGTTGCTAATCCGGATCAGTATATAGCGACAATAACTTCGAATACAAGTTTAACTATCGAAGCCGGTGTTAAGTTGGGGTTTGGTTATATTCCTGCTGAAGAACAGATTTTGCCAGAGGATGTTATAGGATATATAAAGGTAGATAGTATATTTTCTCCAATTGAGAAGGTTAATTATTATGTTGAAAACGAGAGAAATGAGAATAACGAATTAATTGATAAATTGTATATTGAGATATGGACAGACAGTACTGTTTCTCCTAGAGAAGCTTTATTGAAGTCTTTGAATGTTATAAGATTATATGTTGATAGTATTATTGGTGGATATAGTACTGAGAAAGAATCTTTTATAGTTGAACCTGTTGCTACTAATTCTAAAAGTGATTTGTTGAGTAAGAATATTAAGGATTTGGATTTTTCTTCTAGAACGCTGAATTCTTTGAAGAGGATAGGTGTAAACACCGTAGGTGAACTCTTGAAATATACTGAGGATGACTTAATTACTATAAGAAACTTGGGTGGAAAATCTATTCAGGAGATAAAACAAAAACTTAGTGAATTGGGGCTTAGCTTAAGGGAATCCTGATAGGGATTGAAAAAACTTGTGTAAAAATATATCAGATATTATTGAAAACTACAAATACTATCTAATAAGGTTAGGTTTATCTAATCGAACTGTCAAGGAATATATTTCTGATGTTCAAAGGTTTTTTAAACTATTCGATGTTGATTATTTTGATGATAGTAAGGTAGAGAGGATTCTGAATGAAATAAAAAAATATATTGTTTATCTTAAATCTGAGAGAAATTGTTCTAATAGGGGTATAAATAGGAAGATTTCAAGTTTCAGGTCATTTTTCAAATTTCTTTGGAAAGAAAGATTGGTTGATAATAATTATTCAGATATTTTAGAGAGTATGAAGACTCCTAGGACTTTACCCAAAGCAATATCTATGCAAGATATAAAGGATATTCTTTCGGGTATGGATTTTATTTTTTCAAGGGTTTCTGAAAAGTATAGGGAGTTTATTAGTAGTAGGAACAGGTTGATTTTTATTTTTTTAGTTTTCACTGGTTTGAGGGTTTCAGAGTTGGTTAATGTGAAGATTTCTGATTTTGATTTTTCTCAGAATACTCTCAAGGTTAAAGGAAAAGGTGATAAGGAAAGAATAGTAATTTTTAATGATTATGTTAAGGGATTTCTTTTGGATTATTTGAAATTGAAGGAGGAATTGTTTTCTGGAGATTTTGTATTTGTTAGCATAAGAAAGAAGAGGATAAATGTTAGGACTGTTCAGTATATATTTCAGAGGGTTTCAAAAGTTTTATCGTTTAGGTTTAGGATAACTCCTCATGTTATGAGACATACTTTTGCAACTCTGATGTTGGAAAATGGAGCTGATATAGTGGCAATAAAGGAGTTGCTTGGTCATTCTAATTTGAGTACTACTCAGATATATACAAAGGTTTCTATTGAGCATTTGAAGAGAAATTATAAGATAGAGAAGGTTGTTTTGTAGATTATGTATTTAACTTTGTATAGGAAATATAGGCCGCAGTTGTTTGGACAGGTTATAGGTCAAGATATTTCTGTTAGAATAATTACTAATTCAATTTTGAATCAGACTTTTTCTCATTCTTATTTGTTTATTGGTACCAGGGGTACTGGGAAGACCACTGTTGCTAGAATATTTGCTAAAGCTTTGAATTGTTTAGATAGGGATGGTTTTGAACCGTGTAATGGTTGTTCAAATTGTGTTGCTTTTAACAGTGGTAGTTTTCCTGATTGTGTAGAGATAGATGCTGCTTCTAATAGGGGTATAAATGAAATAAAGCAACTGAGAGAGAATCTTAAGTTGGCTCCTTTGAAAGGTAGATACAAAGTTTATATCATAGATGAGGTTCATATGTTAACTATTGAGGCTTTTAATGCTTTGTTAAAGAGTTTAGAGGAACCTCCTTCTTCTGTGATTTTCATTCTTGCAACTACTGATGTTCATAAAGTTCCAATAACAATTCAGTCAAGATGTCAAAAAATTGAATTTAAGAGAGTTAATCATAATATTATTTTCAATCATCTTAAAGATATTTGTTTTAAGGAGGGAATTAGGATAGATGATGATGCTTTGTTATATTTGTCCAAAGCTGCAAATGGTTCTGTAAGGGATTCTCTTAGTTTATTGGAACAAGTTAGGAATATTTCTGATCATATAAAGTTGACCGATATTTGGGAATTGTTTTCTATTGTTTCTATGGAGTGGGTTTATGAGTATATAAAATTTGTTATTACTGGAGATATATTGAAATTAATTGAGTTAATGAATAAAATAAAATTTCATTCTGTAAACATTTATCAATTTATATATCTTATTGTCAGTGAATTAAAAAATTGTATATATTATAAGTATCGTAGTTATGGTGATGAATTCAGTTCTTTTCAGATTGAAAAATATAAAGATATACTTTCTATTTCTAATGTTGAGCAGATAAGAAAATTGATGAATTTACTAAGCAATATTCTCAATTATTATAAAAGTGATAATGATTATATACTATTTGAGATAAATTCTATAAATATGGTTTTCGATAATTATAGCAAATTGAGTAAAGATGATGTTTTGGAGCAAGGTGAGTCTTCTTCTCATATAGATATAAGGGAAAAGAATGATAGCAAATCATTAAAAGATGTTGCTAAAGATAGTGAGGTTGACAAGATTAGTTTAGGGAAAGAGCAAGATAGCATTTCTGTAAGCCAAACCAAATTTGAATCAGTTAAAGAGAGATTAATAAAAATATTCGATAATGATAAATTATTATCTAGGACAATATCTAATGCTAAGGATGTTTTTAAAGAGGATAATAAATTGGTGTTTGTCTTTCAATTAGAAAAGAAATCTGAAATTGCTTATAGGAAACTAATTGAGCAAAAATCAAATTCTATTATTCAAAAATTGAAGGATATTATTAATGTTGATACTATTGAATTCAGGGAGATGAAAATAGACAAATCGAAAAGTTCAAGGAGCACTACTATAGATAGGGTAATAGATTATACTAGGAGAATATAAAGAATTGGGGATACTGAATGAAGAAAAGTTTTAATAGAAAAATGGCTGTTTTTTTGTTTTTTATTTTATTCTTTATAACACAATCTGTTTTTTCTTTGGATTTTAAAGATCTTGAGGGGAAATCCGAGCAAGAGTTATATAATATGGCTGAGAACTATTATAAAAAATTTGATGATAAATCTGCCTATATTGTTTGTGCTTACATTATAAAGAATGTAAACAACAGAAATAAAAATGTGTTTTATATTTTAGCGGAGATACTTATTAGGAATATTACTGCTTCTGCTGATAAACAGAAGGTTTATAATGAAATATTGAAATATTCTGATTATATTATTAACAATATTGATTTTTATGATGCCAGGGCTTATTATTATAAGGGATGGGTTTACTATAGTAGTGGTGATTATGCTTCTGCTGAATTCAATCTTAAAAAATCTATACAGAATAATCCTAGTTTTTTGCCGTCCTTGAGATTGTTATTGGATTTGTATATATATAGGAAGAATTTTGAGGAGGCTATAAAAATAGCTGATAGGATATTGGACAGAGGTTATATAAATGATGAATTTGCTTATCTTATCTTTAAGCTATATATAGATTCTAATCAGATTAGTAAGGCTAGAGATTTCTATGTCAAGTACAGTTCTTATCTTAATAATGAAAAAACTTATTTCTTGATAGCTCTTTTGAATTATAAAGAAAAGAATTATAATCGTGCTCTAGAATATATTGATAGAGTTTTAATAAAATATCCTGATGATTTAGATTATATAAAGTTGAAAGTAAAAATATTACATTCTATGAAAAAGTATGGTGAGGCTTATAAAATTATTAGTGAAAAGTTGAAAGATACTACTGATGAAGAAATATTGGTAATAAAGAAGGAAATAGAATCCACTAATTTTATGAATGTTGCGATTGTTGTTATTTCTATATTTTTTATAATTGTTATTGTTATACTGGGTTATTTCTATCTAAGAGAACAGAGGAATAAGATGGCGAAAATCAGCGTTGAGAATCTAAAAAAGTTATACCAAGAAAGGGTGTCAGTTAGGGCTGATAATTTAGATATTCTAGTGAACTTGATTTATGAATTTTTCAATGATTATATTTTATCTTTTAATTCTAAGATGGTTATTTATGTTTCTGATCCAAGGAAAGATAATGTTTTATATTGTTATCTTAATAATATTTCTAATGAATTACCTGATGTTATATATATTTTCCCGAAGTATTCTGATTGGTTGTCTGATTATGCCAATACTCCTGTGCATTTGATGAGTTTACAGTCAAATAGTAGTTTTTATGAATGGTTTGGGGGAAAAAATATTGTTTTGTTTAAAAAACAAAAGCTATTTTTTATGTTTCCAGCCTTAAGTAGGGGTTTGTTACAGGGAGTTATTTTTGTTCAGGCTTTCAATGAAGAGGAAGAACAAAAGATTATCCAGACTTTAAGAAAATACAAGGAGGTTATTTCGGAAATATTGGAGGAGGTTGCCAATGATATTATATCTATAAGGTTCAAAGAGGCTTCGCTTTTTGATGAGTTGACAAGACTATATAATAGAAGATTTATGTATCAGAAGCTAGAGGAGGAAATAGAAAAAGCAACTAAAAATAATCAAAAACTTTCTTTTGTTTTGTGTGATATAGATAATTTTAAAAAATTCAATGATACATATGGTCATCAGGTGGGGGATGAAGTTTTGAGGGCTGTTGCAAAGGTATTTAAGGGTGCATCAAGGGAATTTTTCGATTGGCCATTTAGGTATGGCGGTGAGGAAATTGGAATAATACTTCCCAATACTCCTTCTGAAAAGGCTTATGAGATAGCTGAGAGGATTAGAAATGAAGTTTCTTCTCGGAGATTTGAAAACGTTCCTACTATAATAACTATCTCTTTGGGATTGGCTACTTATCCTGATCATGCTAAAACAATAGATGAAATAATAAGGCTTGCTGATGAAGCCTTGTATTATTCTAAAAGGACTGGGAAGAATAAAACTACGATTTATAATGATAAAATTTCATCAGTTTTGGATCAGCAAAGTTTGGAAAAAACTCAAAATAAAGCAGCTGATAATATGAAATATCAAGCTGAAAAAAAAGCGGATCAACAAGAAAGGTTAAATATAAAAATTCCATCTTTTGTGTACAGCCTGGATCAGTTTGAGGAATACTATCTTAGCATTAAGAGTAATTATAAACATGTTATAATAAATATTGAAGCTAATATTAATGAAAATACTGATAAACTTGTTATGGATATATATCACAATCTTTTACTTGTAGAATCTATGGGTATGAGTATAGAAAATGATAAGGTTGTTATAAAAATATTGCTTGTAGAGAGGAGTGAACAGGATATCCAGAATATTATTGATGATATATCAAGAAAGTACAATGTCAGGCCGACTATTACAACAAAGGTATAGCTATTCTCAAAAATATCAAAGAGAATTGGCTTTGGGTATAGTATTTCAGTATATATATTATGAGAAATTTTTTTCATCTTTGTATTTGGGTGGGTATTTTTCTGAAGTACTTAACAGAGTAATTTTGAAATATTATGATTATAATGAAGATGTGTGGAATATTATTTACAGGGCTAACTTTTTTGTTTTGAATTATATGGAAAGGGCATTGTTAATATTGTTGTTGGCAGAGATTGATCTTAAAAAAGTACCTTCCAATTTATTGGTTTTTATATATATAAGGCTTGCTAAGAAATATTGTAGGAAAAATTTTCATAAATTAATTCCTGTTTTTGTTGCTTATGCTGAAAAAGATTCTCATTTTTAGTTTTAATTTTTTTGTTTTCACTTTAAAATTGGTAGGATTCATTTTTTTACTGGCTATATTTTTTGCTGTTTATTTTGTATTTGGCATTATAAATCAAGCCAGGAAGGAGATAGTTGATGTAAAGGAAATAAGGAAAAAGATACCGGTCCAGTCGAGTGAATTTTATTCTCTTGATAAAAAGGGAGTTGCTAAAGTGTATGTGGAAAATAGGTACTGGGTTTCAATCACTGATATTCCCGATAGTGTAAAGGTTTGCCTTATTGCCTCCGAAGATGAAAGATTTTATGTTCATAAAGGTGTAGATTTTTTGGCTGTTTTAAGAAGTATTTTGGATATTATTCAGAAGAAAGAGGTTACGCAGGGTGCCAGCACTATAACTCAGCAGTTAGCTAGGATACTTTTTCTTACACCAGATGTAAATATAAAGAGAAAAATAAAAGAAGCGCTTATAGCTGTAGAATTGGAAAAAGTTTTTTCTAAACAGGAGATAATGGAGTTATATTTGAATTTGGTTTATTTTGGTGAGGGGGCTTATGGTATTGAAGCAGCTTCTCGGGTGTATTTTGGTAAATCAGTAAATCAGTTAAATATTCCTGAAGCAGCTATAATAATTGGTATTCTTCCTGCTCCTTCTGCGTATTCTCCTTATGCTAATTATCAGGCTGCGAAGAGGAGGCAAATTTATGTACTTAAGAGATTACTTGATCTGAAATTTATATCTTCTTTTGAGTATGAGAAGTATAAGAATTATCCTCTTAAGTTTAAGAGAGAAAAATTGGAAGAAAATAATATATTTTATCCTTACTATACGAACTATGTTATACAAAATTTTAAAAAAATAACGGGTATAGATTATGAGTCATTGAAAACACTTGGTCTAAAAGTATATATGAATTTAGATACTCGTATTCAAGAGGATATTCAAAAAATATTGAAGGATGAAATAGATAAGTCTAGGAGCAATTTTAATGTCAACCAGGGTGCTGTTATTTTGATCGAGAATTACACTGGTAGGGTTTTAGCTATGGTTGGTGGTTATGAGTTTAGGATTTCTGATCAATTCAATAGGGCATATCAGGCTTATAGACAGCCAGGGTCTGTTTTTAAAATAGTTGTATATTCTGCTGCTTTAGCTAATGGTTTCCAACCAAATAGTATTGTTTATGATAGGGTGTATAGTTATGTTGGTGCTGATGGTAAGCCGTATTCTCCAATTAATTGGGATAAAAAATACTGGGGTAAGTTATCTTTAACTGATGCTTTTGCTTTTTCAAGGAATACAGTTGCTGTTTATTTAGCTAATTCTGTTGGTATAGAAAGTGTAATAGACACTGCTTATATGATGGGTGTAAAAACTAAGCTTGAGCCATATTTATCTACGGCTTTAGGATCTTCTGTATTAACACCTCTTGAAGTGGCCACTTTTACTTCTGTTATAGCAAATAATGGTTATCTAATTGAGCCTAGTTTTGTTTCCAAAGTGGAAGATAGATATGGTGGTGTTATTTTCTTTTCTAAGATTAATTATAAACAGGTTTTACCTTATCAAGTTGCTGAAGATATGAAAATATTAATGAAAGCTGTTGTTGAAAAGGGAACTGGTTATTCTGCTAAAATACAAAATGTAAACTGCTATGGTAAAACAGGAACAACGAGTGATCATAGGGATGCTTGGTTTGCAGGATTTACTGATGATTTTACCTGTGTTGTATGGGTGGGTAATGACGATTACTCACCTTTATATAATGTCTATGGAGCAACATTACCTGCTCAGATATGGAAAAAATCTATTCTTGCGGCTTACAAATATTATTCTAAAACCAATAGTTCTCAAAAGTTTTTGAAAAATATTAAAAACGATAAGAATAATATCAAAACGACAACTAATAATAAAACCTTTTCTGAGACTTATGAAACTACCACTACTACTAAGACTTTCACAACTACTACTAAGGATACTACTTCTGTTGATCATAACACTTTTCCATGGGAAAATACTGATAATTAGAAGAGAGGAGTAAATTATGAGTATTGTATATGAAATTTTGAGAAAAAAAAGGATGGGTTATACATTGAGTGATCAGGAAGTTAGTTTCATGGTTAAAGGATATTATGAGGGCGATATTCCTGATTATCAGATGTCTGCTTTTTTGACGAGTGTTGCTATACATGGTATGGATTCAAATGAGTTGTTTGCTTTTACCAAGTCGATGGTCGATACAGGTTTAATAATGGATTTTAGTAATGTTAATGGTTTGAAAATAGATAAACATTCTACGGGTGGTGTTGGTGATACTGTTAGCTTAATAGTTATTCCTATTCTTGCTTGTTTAGGATATAAGGTTCCTAAGTTGTCTGGTAGAGCTCTGGGGCATACTGGTGGAACCATAGATAAGTTGGAGTCTATACCTAATATGAGGACGAATTTGGAGATAAATGAAATGACGAACGCTCTTGAGAGTGTGGGGGCATTTATTTGTCAACCGCTCAATTTAGCACCTGCTGACAAAAAAATATATGCTTTAAGAGATGTAACAGCTAATGTTGAGAGTATTCCTCTTATAGCTTCCAGTATAATGAGTAAAAAGATTGCTGCAAATTCTGATGTGATAATTTTAGATGTAAAAGTTGGTAATGGAGCTTTTATGAGTGAGTATAAAGAAGCTTTAGAATTGGCCAAGACTATGCTTAGTATTGCTAAAAATTTTAATAAGGTTTCTTCTGCTATTATAACGGATATGAATGAACCTCTAAATAGGTATATTGGGAACTACATTGAGGTTATATCAGCGATAGATTTTCTCAAAGGGAATTATAAAAAATATCCGAGATTGAGAAATGTTTGTTTTAATATTATTAACGTTGCCAATTATATTTATAACAATTATGATTCATTAAGATTGGATTCGGACCTTAGAGAATTATCATTGACAAATGATTTTGAGTATATTGAGAATATAATAAATACTGGAAAGGCTTTGGAGAAATTTGCAGAGATAATACAAAATCAAAATGGAGATGTTTCTATAATTGATGATCCTTATCGTTATTTTTATCCTAAAATTGAATATTCGGTTTATTCGAATTTTGATGGATACATATATTTTGATACTTATCTTATTGGTTTGGCTGCTGGTGAGCTTGGTTTAAGCAGAAAAAACCTTGGGGATATTGTGGACAATAATTCAGGTATAATTATTGAGAAATATTCTGGTGAATTTGTAAAGACTGGTGAGTTGGTGATGAAGTTGTTTGCTAGAGATAAACAATCTCTTGATAATGCTCTTAAAATACTTGATAATGCTTTAAAATTCTCTCCGGAACCTGTGAAAAATGACGACATATATACTATTCTTATATTTTGAAATTTTGTTAGAAGGAAGTATTTTTTGATTTACAAAAATAAATAATTAGAAGAGATATCTATTGGGAGGTGGAGGAGGATGTTTGCACTTATTTCAAGTGCAATTCTCTTGATTATGTATTTTGCTGTTTTTATTCTTTCGTCGATGATTGTTTTCTTTTCTGGGATATCTGGTGTTTGGGGATTAACTATTTCTTTTATTATAACGTTATTATTTATTCTCATACAGTTTTTTGTTTCTCCTATTATTTATGATTTCATGTTGAAGTGGCTTTATAAATGTGATTTTGTTAGTGTTGATGAGTTGCCAGGGTCTATTGCTGACTTTGTCAAGAAAACTTTTAATGATAAAGGTGTAAGGCTTCCAAGAATTGGTATAATTGATGATTCTACACCTACTGCTTTTACATATGGTAATTTTCCTTCTAATGCGAGGGTAATTATAAGTAAGGGATTACTTGATATAATGGATGAGGAGGAAGCTAAAGCTGTCTTGGCTCATGAATTTGGCCATGTGTTCCACTATGACTTCGTCTTTATGACGCTTGCTGCAATGATTCCAATTCTGCTTTATTATATTTATAGAATTGCTTTAGAAATGGGGCAATCTTCAAGAAGGAATGGAGCACCCTTATATATGATTGCTCTAGTAACTTTTATTATTTATATTGTTAGTGAGTATGTAGTTTTGTATCTCTCAAGATTGAGAGAATACTATGCTGATAGGTTTGCTGCTTATTTAACCATGAATCCATCTGCTTTGGCTACAGCATTGGTAAAGGTTGGATATGGATTATTGAATTCCAATGACAGATCGGATATTTCGCAAGATGAAGAACAAGGTGAAAAAAGGGTTAGCTTCTATAAATCTCCTTTTAGAATTTTGGGGCTAATGGATGCAAGGCAGGCCAAAGGTATTAGCTTGGCCGTCTTAAATTCTGGTGCTGCTGCAATTGGTTCAGAATTGGTTGTTGAGTCAACTACTGCTGTTCCCAAAACTCAAGAATCTACGATAATTGGTGCTATAGGTAAGGTAATGGCTTGGGATCTCTTTAACCCTTGGGCAACAGTTTTGGAACTATCTTCTACTCATCCATTAATAGCAAAAAGAATAAAGAGTTTATCTGAAATAGCTAAAGAACTTGGTTTACCATTTAGTATTCAAATTCCGGAGTCGTTACCACGTGAAGAGGATGGAGGAATGGATTTGAATCCTGGGTCACTGTGGGATGAGTTTATAATTGATCTATTGTTCCAGTACGCTCCATTAGTTATGGCTTTTATGGGATTTATGTTCGGTTTGATTTTTATAATTATTTTGAAACCGTTTGTGGCTTTCTCATTTGCTCTCATAGGTTTAGGTATTGGTAGTTTAATAAAATGGTTTTTCGCTTATAAAGGTAAATTTAAAGAATATAAGATTGTGGATCTTTTATCTAAAACAAAGGTTTCTATGATAAGATCTGTTCCTTCTATTATTGAGGGGCAAATAATGGGTAGGGGAGTAGCAGGTTATGTTTTATCTGAAGACGTAACTCTAAAGGATGAAACTGGATTTGTGTATGTTGATTACAGGACTGGTTTTTCCTTGGCTGATTTGGGATATGGATTCTTCATTACTAAAAACTTAATAGGTAAAAGAGCAAAAATGAAAGGATATTTCAGGAGAGCAATATTCCCATATTTTGAAGTTATTGAGATAACCACAGAGGATGGTAAAAAATATAGATCATATTTTAGATATTTGTGGTTGTTGTTGGTAATTATTATGACAATTGTTGGAATAATATCTCTTCCTTTCACTGTATTGTTTTAATTTTTAGTTTTTGATTTCTTTAAATTTTGGTTTTTAAAATTGCAACTTTAAATATTTTTATATTTTTAATTCGTAAGAAGAACATTTTATTAGTTAAAAAGTGAAAATATCCTCTATAAAAATTGTCAAAAATATTGCAATTTATCAATAAAAATCAGCTAATTTTGGCAAAAATAGATCGACGACACCT
>JANXBF010000090.1 GCA_025057615.1 Candidatus Calescibacterium sp.
TAGTAAAACTTTGAAAGGTTCTTCTGTTTTTACAAGTCCTTTATCATGTAGATATTTATGTATAAATCTTGCATATATTAGATGCATGCACGCATGTTCTATGCCACCTATATATATATCGACTGGTAGCCATTTATTTATAATACTATTTTCAAATGGTTTTGTGTTATTTTTGTTGTCTAAGTATCTAAGATAATACCATGAGGAATCAACAAAGGTATCCATTGTATCTGTTTCTCTTATGGCATCAGCACCACAACAAGGACATTTGGTTTTATAAAATTCATCAATGTATTTCAAAGGAGACTCACCTTTACCAGTAAGACTCACATTTTCAGGCAGGATAACCGGAAGGTCCTTCTCTGGAACTGGAACTATGCCGCAGTGGTCACAGTAAACTATTGGAATAGGTGTACCCCAGTAGCGCTGTCTTGATATTCCCCAATCACGAAGCCTGTAGTTTATAGTTTTCTTACCAAGTCCTTGTTTCTCTATATAATCTGCCACCGC
>JANXBF010000091.1 GCA_025057615.1 Candidatus Calescibacterium sp.
GAGATTAAGATGATGAGAAAAAAGGGGATATTGTTATTAACCACACTATTTTTTATAGTTGTCTTGATAATGATGTCGGTTGCTTTGTTTGGTTTGACAAGGAGTAATTATCAGGTTAACAGGGATTACTTTGCCCAGCAAAGTTCAGTGAATAATGCAGAGAATGCGATTCAAATACTGATGTTTCTTATCCAACATAATCCAAATGCTTTCAAAATAAGTAGTGGCGATGTGGTTTTTGCTCCTACATTACCTAAAATTGAAAAAATACTACAGAATTCGGATTTCAATCAAAATCTTCCCTATTACTATATTTTCTATGATATGAAAACACCTGGAATAGTGGCACATAATTATCCAAGTGGTTTACCTAATGTTTCAATCGATGAGAAAACTGATAAGCAAATGTTTAGTATTATATTTGTTCCTAAAAATAAGAATATAGCCGATGAGGGAGTTGTTATATTTTTTGGCAATAATATTTCTGGAAGTAACACATTAT
>JANXBF010000009.1 GCA_025057615.1 Candidatus Calescibacterium sp.
AGATTTTGCTTTGACTATAATAGCTCCAGGATTAATCATCTTTATATTATCTTCAACTTTTTTTATATTTTCTTGGGAAGAAGAATCTATTTTGTTGATAACTGCTATGTGACACATTCTGGCGTTAACCTCACCAGGAAAATAAGACAACTCATGATCTGGCCTATGAGGATCAAAAACTGTTATCCATATATCTGGTTTGAAAAATGGAAAATCATTATTACCTCCATCCCAAACTATTACATCAGCTTCTTTTTCAGCTTCCCTCAATATTTTTTCATAATCCACACCTGCGTAAACCACATGACCTTCTTTTATATGAGGTAAATATTCTTCACCTTCTTCAATAGTACAATTGTGTTTTATTATATCGTCAGGTGTTTCAAACCTCTGGACAATCTGTTTTGAAAGATCCCCGTAAGGCATTGGATGCCTAACAACAACAACTTTCAATCCCATATCTTTTAATATTTTAGCAACTTTTCTTGAAGTCTGACTTTTACCGCAACCAGTTCTTACAGCAGTCACAGCGACAACAGGCTTAGAAGAATATAAAAAAGTACTTTTAGGAGAAAGCAATCTAAAATTGGCACCCGCCTTCAAAACTCTACTTGCAAGATTCATAACATAAACATGACTAACATCAGAATAAGAAAAAACAACCTCATCAACTGAATATTTTTCAATTAAACTTTCCAAATCATCTTCAGGATAAATCGGAATCCCATTGGGGTAATTCTTACCAGCTAGAACCGCGGGATAAATCCTATTTTCTATTGAAGGTATCTGTGTAGCAGTAAAAGCTACAACCTGATAATCATCCTTATCTCTAAAAAACATGTTGAAATTATGAAAATCCCTTCCACCAGCACCCAAAATAATGACCCTTTTCATAAAGAGACCCTCCTTTGAACAACTGCAATATAATTTTCTATATCAAATAAAGCAAAACCTTCTATAGAATAGATAACTACATAAAAATATTTTAAAACTATAATTTTTTAGTTTCAAAAAAGTAAAATATACCTATAGCAAATATCGCTAAAATAACAATGATAATGTAAGGAGAAACATTAAAATACTGATATATAGTAATCTTTCCCAAATTACCAAACTCAATAATGGGTTTCAAATATGGATATAAATTTGCAAAGATCATAGAACCAACCAACATACCAAGTATAGCAAATAGAGCATGAACCCTTCCTTCAGCCAAAGCAGCAACAGAAGTCCCAGGACAATACCCAGTCATGGCCCAACCTAAACCAAAAAGAATACCACCAACAACAATCGCACCAATCATCATAGGTTTCAAATGAAGATTAATTAATCCCATTTGATACAAAACATTTACACCTATAGAACCAACAACAACTGCAGAGAACATAAATTTTATAATAGTCATATCTTTCAGTAATACCGCAGATACTTGTTTTTCATATCTTATAACCTTTGCAAGAGTAAGTATAGAACCAAAAATTACTCCAAATACTAAACCAAGTACTAATTCCACACATATCACCTCCTACTTCTATATATCAAGTTTGCAAATATTATAGCAGAAGAGAAAAAAACAATAACAGCAAGCAAAGAACCCAATGAAAGCTGCATCATACCACTCAAACCATGTCCACTTGGACAACCATCAGCCAACCTGGCACCAAAAGCAACAAAAATCCCTCCAATAAAAGCAAAAACAGCTCTCAGAATAAAGTTATTTCCAAAGCGCTCCCTGAAAATAGGAGGCACTAATTCAATCCTAAAACTCCCTGAAAGAATAGACGAAATCAAAGCCCCCAAAAATATACCAATAACAAACATAAATTGCCAATCAATAGTCAATTTTACTTTGTCATAATACTGATTTGATATATCATGAACAAAAAACTTTTCTATTAAACCTGCCATTTTAACAAAAGTAGTAGAAGTACCCAAAAATTTGGTATCACCTATCAACACTGTGGTTAAATATACTATCAATATAGCAAGTATTCCAACTAAGATACCACCAATATAGGGATTCAAAACTCTCTCCTTCATACTCATCACAACCTTTCATAAATATTTTTCTATCAACTTGCTTACATATGATATCTTTTCTTTCAATTCCTGAAGTTCTTCAGATTCTTTAACATTAATATTAATGCAACAATTATTCTCCAAGATCTTTGATATAGCATTTGTGAAAGTTTTATGTATGGCTTGCTTAACAGCTGCCAACTGATGTATAACAATATCACAACTCTCCTCTTTTTCTATCATGTTTATTATAGCTCTTATCTGACCCTCTATCTTAGATAATCTTGTAACCAGCTCCCTTTTATCAGCTTTATCCATTATTCTTAAATCATTCTTTACCATAATCTCACACTCCCTAATTCAAATATTCATAATTTTACAAACTGCCCCAAAATAAGGATTACAAAATAAGAAACTAAACCAACAAATACAGCACCAATAAAGCCAATAACAAAAGGCTTTATTCCTATTCCTCTAAAAACAGAAAAATTCGTATTCAACCCAACCGCAGCCATAGCAGTTCCCAACAAATACTTAGAACCCCAAAGCTCACCAATATTATTAACCAAGCTTTTCCATGAATTAGAATCAAAAATTCCCAATGCAAGATTTCCATTCATTAAACCTATATCTCCTACAGATCTCAAAACAGCCATAAGAATAAAACCAATTATAAATGTTGGTATTAAAGAAATAACATTTATTTTTTGATGTTCCTCATCAACTCTACTTCTCAAATAAAGGAAGGCAAGCAGAGGAACAACAATTGCAAGAAATAAATTCCTCGTCAATTTAGTTACAGTAGCAGCTTTAAATACAGTATCATCAGAAAAAACCTCTTTGTAGGTAAGAGCAGCACCAACTACCTGTGAAGTCTCATGAATAGCAGTTCCCAAAAACAATCCTATCTGTTCAGAAGTGGTAAACAAAAATTTAGCTAAATATGGATATAGAAACATAGCCAATAAACCAAATATAGTTACGTTAGCTACAGAGTAAGCTATTTCTTTATTATCAGCTTTTATTGCAGGAGATACAGAAACAATAGCAGTAACACCACATATACTGGTACCAGCAGCTATTAAAGTCCCCAATTTTTCTGGTAACTTCATCAACCTATTGATAAAATAAATAAATATTAGAGCTGAGAAAATCACGATTAAAACAATTGGTATTCCCCAAAATCCCAATTTCAACACCTCATTAACACTGAGCTTTATACCAACAAATATTATACCTAACCTGAGAATTTTGGTGACAGAAAAATCTATTCCATTCTTAAAAATATCAGAAAGCTTAAAAATATTAGAAACTATCATACCAAGAATTATAGCAATCAAAACTGAAGAAATAGGACTGCTCTTACCAGTGGGATCTATACCCTGAATTTTCAGTAAAAATTTTCCAATACCATCAGCTATAGGTATAGCAAGCAACATCAAAATAACCGATAAGGCGAGTCCCGGAATTATAGATGGTAATAAACGTAAGTTTTTAACTCCGAATAAAGCCTTGATAAATTTATTTTCATTTTCAATTTCTTTATCTACACTTCCTGTTTCCTTTGTACTCATAAAACATAACCCCTTCCCAAAACTATATAAATATAGTCATAGCAGAATTGAGAGCGTGCGATAAGAAATAAGCAACTCCTCCAGACTCAACACCTTCCATAAGTTCATCATCTTGAATACCCAAAACATCCTTAGACATTTCACAGGCTACAAACCTTATTCCCAGATCTTTAGCAATCTTTATCAAATCCTCAAGAGTATTAACGTTTTTTTCTTTCATCATCTTTTTTAACATCATAGCTCCTATACCTAAAAAATTCATCTTTGAAACCGGTAGATCGCTATAACTTTTTGGATTAAGCAGAGAGAATAATTTCTGATGCCATTTCTTATTTTTGAAGTTTCTTTTTACTTTTATAGAATTAATTCCCCAGAAAGTGAAAAAAATAGTAACCTCTTTACCAAAAGAAGCAGCACCAGTGGCAATTATCATCGAAGCAAGAACTCTATCCAAATCTCCAGAAAAAACAACTATTGAAACCTTATTTTTCTGACTTATAATTTCTGAAAGCTGGTCCTTTAAATTATTCAACTCTTCTTGTAATTTGTTTATCTGATTGTGCATTTCTGCAACAGATCTTTCTGTAACAGATCGGTTTTCAAATGATTCATTTCTTATAGCTTCAAAAGACATATATTTTCCCCCTTATTTTTTCTTAACATAGTGTATATATATTTCTTTTCCATTTTCGTCTTTCTCTGTAGATTGAGAAATCAATTCTATTGTTTTATCAGTATTTGCCCAACCCTGAAAATCCTTAATTGATCCCTTATCTGTTGCTATTACTTTAATGACAGTTCCAGATTGCACCTTATTTAGTTCTTGCTTAGTTTTTACTAGCGGCATAGGGCACGAAAGACCTTTAACATCAAGAACCACATCAAAATTAGTCATTCCCTAATCACCTCCTTTATTCGCTTCTTTACTCCTTCTTTATAACATGTTATAGTGGTAGAGAGGAGAATTTATCTCCTCTCTACCAAATGTCTATATTATATCATTAATTAACATATGCTTGTGAAAGAGCACATATATTCTTGCCAGTTTCCAACTCTTGAGCTCTTTCTTCATCCACTTCAATAAGCTCTATATTAACTCTCTTTATATCAACATACTCTTGTGGGAAAACAGGCAAGCTGGAAAGCATATACTTTACAAATTCATCCTTACCTTTTGTTATTAGTAAATTGAGAGCTTCATTAGATTTCTTAAGCACTCCTAAATTCTCTATAAATAAACCTTTTTCATTGGCTTCTGAGAATTTACTAAAGTGAGCAGGTAGAACAACTATATTATCATCAAGATTAACCAATCTCAAGAGGGATTCAGCTTGAATCGGAGCCCATGATTCTCCTCTACCACCTAAGTCAGGTCTTGCAACGGAAACTATAAATATCGTATCACCCGTGAAAAGATACTTATCATTTACTAAGAACACTAAATTACCCAAAGTATGTCCTGGAACATGCAAAACTTTTATTTTAGATTTTCCTAGTGTTAACACATCTCCCTCTTTAAGAAAAGAGAACTGAACTTTTCCAATCATTACATCAACAGGGTGTATGGCATCAAACGGATGAAAATAGTATGGCACATTTAAAATCTTGGACAACTTAGGACCACCACTTATATGATCAGCATGTATATGTGTATCTAGAATAAAACTAATAGTTGCTCCTTTTTCCTTTATAAAATTCAAATACTTTTCAACATGTCTTAAGGGATCAATAATAGTTGCTTGGCCATCGGAGATAACTACCCAACTCAAGTCACCTCTGGAAACTCTACTAATTTGATAAATTGAAAGTTCAGGGGACTCAACAACTGTCTTGTAGTCGTAATAGTTGAACCAGTTTTGCATTCCTCCTTCTATATTGTAAGCATTGTAACCCAGCTTTACAAGATTTCTAGTGAATATTTCTGATGTGCCACCTTGATCACATACTACATAAAGTTCTTCGTTCTTAGAAAACATATTTGGAAAATTTTTTTCTATATAATTTGTCATATCTTTATCTATGTCTCCAGAATCTAACATTTGTGCATAATACATGTTAAATATTGTGAAATTATTTTTGCCTTCTATTTTTTGAGCTTTAAACTTTTCTGGACTCCTTAGGTCAATAACGGTGACCTTTTCGTCTCTGAGTATCTTCTCGTACAACTGGCCTGGGGATATCACTCTTTGGCAACTCATTTAGCTCACCTCCTGTTTTACTCTTCTATTGTCCCTTGCCCTACCCATACCCCTATCTGTTATACCCCTACCACTATATTATTATACCCTAAAATTATCCAATTCCTCCATAATTTTTTATATAAAAATATTGATTTTTGTCAATATTTTTGAATAAATATAAAATTTTTGAATAAATATAAAAATTATCTAAAAAAATTATCCACTACAATATTTAAATAATAAAAATAAACCCCAAATACAAATGATTACAGGACTCTATTTTTTGAGCACAAAATCCACATGTATTTTCTTATTAATTTTTGCACCGTAAGCCATAACTATTGCTTTAACCGAAGTTAACAGTACTTTATTTTTCACTATAAAATTGTAATCATTTTTGGCTGTTAAAACTTTTAAATATATATTTTTTGCATCCTCCTTGTAGTTAATAGAAAAACTTGAAAAAACTGTAGAAAGAAGATAATTCAAAATCTCTTTTGAATTTTCAGCATAGTTAGTAACTTTATCACTACTACTCAAATTATTATCCAACATAAAAACCACCTTCCAAACTTTTTAATAATATACAAAAAATAAACCCTTTAATAATATACATTAATAATACACGGGAAACGAAGAAGAAATTTCCTTAACTTTCTTAGAAACATACTCTTTTTTCGAAACATCTTTAAGAACCATGGAAACTAGCCTTGCTAATTCCACAACATGCTCTTCTTTAAAACCTCTCGTAGTAATAGCAGCAGTCCCTATTCTTATTCCACTGGTTATCCTTGGAGGCTGCGGATCAAAAGGAATAACATTCTTATTAACATATATTTCAACCTCATTTAAAATCTCCTCTGCCTCCTTACCAGTAAGAGCAGTACCCCTTAAATCAACCAAGAACATATGTGAATCAGTTCCTCCAGAAACTATCCTAAATCCTTCCTCTTGCAAAGTCTGTGCAAAAACCTTAGAATTTTTAACAACCTGCTTCTGATACTCCACAAAATCCTCAGTTTGCGCTAACTTAAAAGCAACAGCTTTAGCTGCTATTACATGCATCAACGGTCCACCCTGAACACCCGGAAAAACAGACTTATCTATATCTTTAGCATATTCCTTTTTACATAGAACTATTCCCCCACGAGGACCTCTCAAAGTTTTATGGGTAGTGGATGTTACAAAATCTGCAAAAGGAACAGGCGAAGGATAAACCCCAGCAGCAATTAGACCAGCATAATGAGCCATATCAAACATAAAAAAAGAACCAACCTCCTTGGCTATTTCTCCAAATATCTTACTATCTATTACTCTGGGATAACTGGAAGCTCCAGCAACAATTATCTTTGGCCTATACCTCAATGCCAAATCTCTCACTTCATCATAATCTATTAGCTCATTTACACGTGAAACACCGTAGTGAATAACATTATAAATCTGTCCTGAAAAGTTAACCGGGCTCCCATGAGTTAAATGCCCTCCACAATTTAAACTCATTGTAAGAATAGTATCCCCTGGCTTGAGAAAAGCAAAATACACAGCCATATTAGCCTGAGCACCAGAGTGAGGTTGTACATTCACATGCTCAGCCTTATATAAACTTTTCAATCTATCTATAGCAATGTTTTCAATCCTATCTATATACTGACATCCAGAGTAATACCTTTTACCAGGATAACCTTCGGCATACTTATTAGATAAAGATGTCCCCATAGCCTCAAGAACAGCCCTATAAGCGTAATTCTCAGAAGCAATCAAGTTTACACCCTGAGATTGACGTTGAGTTTCCAATTTTATCAACTCAAAAATCTCAGAATCAACATCCATTAAAGACTCATTTATCATCTTATAAACTTGAGTGTTTAACAATCTCAACACCTCCCTGCCTTAAAACATTAACCTGTAAATCGAAAATCTCTGCCGATTTTTGAAAACTTATATCTATGATTCTATCCAATATTTGCTTGTTTACAGGTTTTTTTTCAGCAGAAAACTGCAGCTCAGTTATTGCCCCATCACTATTAACCACAATATTAAGATCAATATCAGCACTACTATCCTCAAGATATACAGGATCAAGTAAAATCTGATTATCCTCTACTACAAAACTCATAGCCGCAATAAGATATCTCAATGGATTTTCACTGATACTTCCATTTTTTAACAACTTTTGAAAAGCATCAACAAGAGCAATAAAACCAGCATTAATACAAGCAACCCTTGTTCCACCATCCGCCTGTAAAACATCACAATCAACAATAACATAATGTTTCGGAAACTTGTAAACATCAAATGCACTTCTCAGAGCCCTACCTATAATCCTTTTTATCTCTTGAGATCTTGAATTAACAGGATTATAATTCCTCGTTGGAGTAGAAGAAGGAAGCAATCTATACTCAGCAGTTATCCATCCATGACCAAAAGATTTACAAAAATCAGGTAAATTATCAGAAAAACTCACACTAACCAAAACCATAGTATTACCCATAACACCCAAAACAGAAGAAATAGGATACTTCAGATAATTCAACTTGAATTCCATCTGCCTAAATTGTAGATTATCTCTACCATCTATTCTCATTATCCTGCTCCTCCTCGTATAGATCATCATCATGAGTAATATCCTCAACAAAGAAATCATCCGGAACATTATCCTCTACAAAATCAACCATATCATCTTCATAATTTCCATAATTTATAACATCATTATCAATGAATTCCTCAAATCCATAACCTTCTAAATTTGAGCTCTCTCCATCCACAATCCCACTATCATCAAAAGTTTTAAAATCTATGAAAGAAAAATCGTCAAAAGAAACACTATGATCAACCAGTTCCGACACATATCCAATATAAGGAGTCTCTGCCTCCTCTCTAACTATACCAACATTCTTTTTCAAAAGAATCGAATACTCAGATTTTCCATATTTATTTTCTTCTGTATATACAATTTTATAAGTATTTTCTTCAATTATTTTTTTGTTCTGAAACAGTATTTTTGTAGGAATGAAACCTGCTTTACCCTCCCAATTCCACCAATCAACATCTTCAAAATTATAAGGTAAAAATGGAACCAACGGATCAAACACAACTAGATTATTTTCTACCTTCTTAGCATATAAATATATCCCATCATTCTGTATAACGTAAGACTCTTTCTTTATCTCCTCATCATCAATATAGTAAGAAAAAATATAAATAATTTTTTCGCTGAATGGGATCTTTTCATTAATCACAACTCTGGTTAAAACATAATCATTACTAAATTTTTCGGATATTTTATAAATCCAAAAATTTTTAATATTTAAGGGAAAATAATTCCAAAAGCCCATTATTCATTATTAATTTCTACAACTTTGAGTTTAACCTGTTCACCCTTTGAAATCGAGTACTTTATCTCCCCATTCTCAACAAAAGCACGTATTACAGCATTTTCAAAAACATTATTCTTTAACATTTCCTCAGCCAAACTTTCTTCCAATAAAGAAGTTATACTCCTTCTTAATGGTCTGGCTCCAAAACTAGGATTATAACCATGCTTAACTATCATTTCTTTGACCTTATCATCCACCTCTAATTTAATATTTCTTGAATTTATTTCCTTATACAAAGGTTTAAGAAGTATATCAACTATTCCCTTAAGTTCATTAATCCCAAGTGGTCTAAAAACAAGAATTTCATCTATTCTATTAATCAACTCAGGTCTGAAAAGCTTCTTCACCTCTTCCATAACTTTTGTTTTCATTCTATTATAAACTTTATCGGGATCATCCTCTTTTTTCTCAGCTCTCAATCCTAGTTCCCTAGTTGTAACAGTTTCATGTGTCCCCACATTAGAAGTCATAATAATTATTGTATTTTTAAAGTCCACAGTCCTACCTTGACTATCAGTTAATCTTCCATCCTCAAATATCTGAAGTAATATATTAAAAACATCGGGATGGGCTTTCTCTATCTCATCAAAAAGAACAACTGAGAAAGGTCTTCTCCTTACCCTCTCCGTTAATTGCCCTCCTTCTTCATAACCAACATAACCTGGAGGAGCACCTATAAGCCTCGTAACAGAAAATTTTTCCATATATTCAGACATATCAATTCTAATCAGAGCATCCTCAGTTCCAAAGAGAAACTCTGCAAGAGCTTTTGCAGTCTCCGTCTTACCAACCCCCGTTGGTCCCAGAAACATAAAAACTCCGACAGGTCTTTTAGGATCTTTCAAGCCCGCTCTTGCTCTTCTGACAGCCTTGGAAATCTTTGTTATGACTTCATCTTGCCCAACTATCCTCTCCTTTATATAGTTTTCCATATTAATCAATTTTTCAGTTTCACTCTGAGTAAGCCTGGTTACTGGTATACCTGTCCAAGAAGACACAATATCAGCAACATCTTCCTCTTTCACAATATTCTCTTCATTATCAGGATTCGCTATCTTCATCCTCCATTGCAACTCTAACTCTTCCTTTTTCAATTTCAACTGTTCTTCCTCTTTTTTCAACCTTTTTGCTTGCTCAAAATCCTCAGAATGAGAATAATACTCTTTTTCACGCTGTATCTCTTTTAATCTATTTTCTATATTCATTAACTCTGGAGGATACTGGTAAAGTTTTAACCTTAATTTTGCAGCAGCCTCATCTATAAGATCTATGGCCTTATCAGGAAGATACCTATCAGAGATATACCTATAAGAAAGCTTAACAGCAGCATTTATGGCCTCATCAGATATCTTAACCTTATGGTGTGCTTCATATCTATCCCTTAAACCTTTCAATATGGTTATAGCTTCATCTATGGAAGGCTCATCTACCATAACAGATTGAAACCTTCTTTCTAAAGCGGCATCCTTTTCTATATGCTTTCTATATTCCTGAATAGTTGTTGCACCTATGGTTTGGATCTCACCTCTTGCCAGAGCTGGCTTGAGAATGTTGGAAGCATCTATAGCACCCTCAGCAGCACCAGCACCAATAATAGTATGCAATTCATCTATAAATAATATAATACTTCCCGAAGCTTCTCTTATCTCTTCCATAACTCTCTTCATTCTTTCCTCAAATTCACCCCTATACTTAGTTCCTGCCACCAAGCCAGCCAAATCCATAGCTATAACCCTTTTACCTCTGAGTAAATCTGGAACCTCATTCTTCACTATCTTTTGAGCAAGCCCTTCCACAATAGCAGTCTTACCAACACCTGGCTCACCTATCAAAACAGGATTATTTTTCGTTCTTCTTGAGAGAATTTGTATCACTCTCTGTATTTCTTTAACCCTACCAATAACAGGGTCAAGTTTACCCTCTCTCGCCAACTTAGTAAGATCTCTACCGTACATATCAAGAGTTGGTGTCTTTATCTCATGTTCCCTGTGTTTCCTAACAAAATCAAATCCCATTATCCTCACAAGCTCATCTTTGAGTGAGTTTATATTAACATTAATTTTCTGAAGGATTCTATATCCAACACCCCCAGTTTCAGATAATATACCAAGAAGTATATGTTCAGGACCTATGTAATTGTGGTTCATAGTCCTAGCTTCATCAAAAGCGTTTTCTATTGCTTTCTTGGCTCTGGGGGAAAATTCCAAATCTATCTTTGAAGACAGGCTCTGCGATTTGCCCAAAAAATTCTCTATCTCTTTCTTCAACTTTTGATAAGTAATATCATATTTAGTCAATATTTTTGCTGCAATACTCTCTCCTTCTATAACTATACCCAGCAATAAATGCTCTGTTCCGACATGAGAAGATCCCAGATTTTTGGCCTCTTCCTGAGCATAGATTATCACCTTTTTAGCTCTCTCCGTAAAAGTTTCCCACATATTTTCCACCTTCCTTATTTCATTTCCTGAAATGTTTCACTTTCTGAAATTTGAAGGAATATTTTTTATATCTATTTCCTCTATATTGTAGTCTTCTGAAACGGATACAGCCTCAAATATAGTCTCTTCTCTTTCCTCAGTTTTTCTTCTAACAGCAGTTTCACTTTTTATATCTATCTTCCATTTGGTTATAGTTGCAGTAAGCTTAGCATTATATCCTTCTCTGCCGATAGCTATAGACAACTGTTCATCTGGAACGACAATCTTAGCTATCCGATTGCTATAATCCAGGTCCATCGATAATATTTTAACATTTCCCAATGCTCTGGTAATGAAAACTTTAGGATCATCAGAAAATAGAATAACATCCACCCTTTCACCGTTGAGTTCATTAACAACATTTTGTATTCTGAAATTTTTAGGTCCCAAAAGAGTGGATACAGGATCCAAATAAGGAAGTTTGCTTTTGACAGCAACTTTTGTTCTGTAACCAGCTTGTCTAACCAAGTCTATTATTTCAATGTTTCCATCTTTTATTTCATTATATTCTTTTTCCATGATTTTTCGGACAAATAGAGGACTTTTTCTATTAAGTATAGCAACAATGTTAGTCTTGGATGGATCTTCTTTTATACCCATAATAAGAAAGAACATTCTCTTATTAACGTAATACGGTTCATTTCTGACTTGGTAATTAACAGGTAAAACACCAACAGCTTTTTCAAATTCAACCCATACATTACCTTTTTCATCTCTCTTCCTAATTGTTCCGACATGAACATCTTTAAGATTCTTGTTTATTTCTTCATAAGCAGCTTGATATTCCAATTCTTTTATTTTTTGTGCAAGTAACTGTTTAGCAACTATTGCTTCCGAACGAGAAAAATCCTTGTCATTGGCTTCAACAAATATTCTATCCCCTTCCTTTATGTTTTTATCATACTTTTTATGAACCTCTCTAATAGTTATCTGAAGAGGATTTCCATCAGTTAAAGTCTTAACCACTTCCTTCTCAATAAGAATTTTCAAATCATCTTTTACTATCTCTATTTTTACATTTGGGGTAAGCTTATATTTTTTTCTGAACGACTTTGAAATTGAATCAGCAAGAATATCAATCAACTTCTCCAGAGGAATACCCTTTTCATAAGACAGCTGTCTTATAGCACTTAGTAAAGCTCTTGTTTGCATTACTATTCCCCCTTATTTTATTCCTTTAGATTGAACTTCTAAAAAATATTTTTCTTCTATGAGATCCAATTCATCAAGATAAGAACCTATTCTCTTACTGTATATTTCGCAGTCTTTTATAGAAGTTCCACTATCTCTGGATATTGTAAATCTCAAAACCCACCCCTTCTTATCTCTAAACATTTTTATATCATGCAGATTCAATTCTAAATCCTTGGCTATCTCTTCCGCTTTTCCTTTAATTCTTTCTATAATTTCCTGAGTTTCTCTCATAAATTTCCCCTTAATTATTTTATTCTATATTTCAAAAATATAAACCTTTAAACTAAAAAACGTTTTATTTTAGCATATTCTTTGAGAACTTCTTTCTTCTTGAATTGGCAAACCTGTGAGCTTCATCTCTTAACCTCCTAATAAAATTCCAAATATTCTGATTTAAACTAATCTGCTTAACATTATCACAATCATATAAATAAATTTTATCATCAGGTTTAGAAATTGATATGAACTTTGTATTAGAAAACACACCTGAATCCTTGAATGCTCTTACTGCACTTAGAAGCTGATTTATTCCCCCATCAATAATCATAAGCTGCGGTAAAATCTCTAGAGATTTATCATTAGAAAAATTCCTAAACCTTCTAATCACTAAATCATAAATATTTGATAAATCATCAAAATTGTTATACAGCTTAAAAATTCTGTACTTAGACTTAGAGAAATTTCCTTTTTCAAAAACAACAAGCGCTCCATAAACATTCTCACCGTAAAAGTGACTGATATCAACAACCTCAATCCTATATACAATATCAACACCTATAATCACAGACAAATTCTTTAAAATTATATGAATATCATTTTGTTTCAAGTATTCAACCTTTTGCAAACAATTACTCATCAAGTAATTGAAATTATCATCCATTTTATGTTGAATCTGAATCTTTTTTATTCTATCCGAAGTTTCATCATGATACAATTTCACATACTCATCAATAAGATGGATCAATTCTGAATAGTACTCTTGCTGAACAAAGATTCTTTGAGAATGAATATTCAAAATAGTATTAAAAAGGATTTGAGCAGGAGTTAGATCCTCAAAATTCTGAATCTCCAATATTTTCATATCAGTTGGAGGAGAAAAAACACCCAATACGCACAAGTTATTATCGAAAACAATGTAAAGATAACTTTCTATTTTCGAATCAAGAATTTTACTCAGGTAACTCTTCACAGTGTACATTTTATTTCTATAAATTATTGCTTTTTCGAATTCGTGAGTTTCAGAAAAAATTCTTATTTTTTGCTGATATTCATCTATTAGATCCTGAATAAAAGATTGTTTTAACTTAATAAAGTCAGTAGCCTGATGGAAGTTCTTATTATACTCGTCTTTAGATATTTTTCCCTGACAAGGACCACTACAAAGACCAATATAATAATACATACATAAATCTGGCCTCTTATTATTAAAATTATAATCACATTGTCTGACACCAAACAAAGTGGAAATTATATTAAATAATTGTTTAAAATTTAGATTATGTATAAAAGGTCCAAACATTTCAGTTGTATTAACATTCCACTCAGAAACGACTGAAAAAAAAGGGTATCCGTCTTTGTCTATAACACCAATATATTTTAAAGGATTTCTGTATTTATATTGTATGTTATAAATTGGTTTATATTGATATATCAGTTTGGATTCTAATATTTGAGCCTCCAAATCAGAGTTTGTGATAATATACTCCAAATCATCCGCCTTCTCAATAATTTCTCTAGATTTCTGATCACTGCAGTAGAAATAACTCCTCAACCTACTCTTCAGCTCTTTAGCTTTACCAATATAAATAATAACTTTTTGTTTTTTAAAAATATATACTCCCGGTAAAGAAGGAATAGAAGAAAGATCCAATTTAATCACAATTATATTTTTCAACAAATAAATTTAACAACCTATAAAGAAGGCCATAATTAATAAATGTAGAACCATATAGTATGACATATGAGGATTTTGTAAATCTTTTCTCAAAAATAGAAAAGTTATACTTCCTAAATTTAGATGAGCAAAATAATCATGACTTTCTAAATTTATTGATAAACCTACAAGATAAAACTAAAGATGATATTCAGATCTATGATTTCCTAGAAAGAAAGATAATAGAAAAACAAAAGATAATAATGAAAATAAAAAAAATAAAAAATCAAGTTGAAAATGAATTGAAAATATTAAAAACAAATAACCTGGTTTTTCCTTCAACTTTACCACTATTTTTAACATTTTTTTTACAAACTAATATGAATAAAATTTGCAATAATGGGAATAAAAGAATTGAGAGAACATAAGAACTACGGAGGGTAAAATGAAAACAATTTTGGTAACAGCAATAATGTTAATAATAATAACGATGACAGTGTATTCCCAAACAATAAATGGTAAATTCATTAGATTCGGTGCAGACAGCGTTATAATTAAAACAGAAACAGATGTTCTGAATTTACCAATATCAAAAGAATTAGTAGTTATCGACAATAAAGGACAAAAGGTATCACCTGCTTCATTATTTGAAAATGCAAACATAACAGTAAAATATGAAGATGGAATAGTAAAATCAATAGTTATTGATAATCAATTCATAAACTATATTAATAACCAAGATAATAAACCAGAATATCAATTATTATACAGAGAAACAAATTACAACTACAGTAATTTCCAATCACCCTCAAAAGTCAGCTATGTTGGTTACTTACCCATGGATTACCAATCAATACTTTATCCTCCCGTTGATATATACAACGCAAAAATAAACTACTATAGTTATATGCCAGTTAATAACAGCTACACTTTCGGTGGATCAGAATCCATGGCAGCCGAAATAAAATTCTATGACAATTTATTAGCAAATAACTATTACTCCCCAAGATATTACTATGAAACAATGTCATCGATTATGGGTAATGATATACCAAATTATTACTATATATCTCAGATGCAAGAAAAGAGCAAGTACTACTATAAAAAAGACCCAATAGATACTAAAAACGGTGATATCCACTATTATGCAAACAATACAATTAGCAATTTTAACAACTATTACAATAATTACAACAATAGCAATAATATCTTCGGAACCTTAGTAGAGGTAGATCAAAATAAATTAGTAATATTATCAGATAGAACTTACGAAATCGAATTAAGTAATTCATCAAACATATTTGTCAGAAAAGAAGGCAAATATGTTCCTTTATATAAAACGGAAGAATTAAAAAATCTCATCAACAAAAGAGTAGAACTAAAAGTATCTTCAAACAATAATAAATTAATAGCAAATACGATAATAATAAATAACTAGTGAACCTGATGAGATAAATGAAATTTTAATAAATCTGACATTTAATATGGGTTTTAAATAATGGTATTGCAAAAATTGGAAGAATCCATAAATTTCATAGTTTCTCAAATGGAGTTAAATAACATAGAATATGTGGATTTTGAACAAAAAGATGGGGATAAAACCTCATTAAAAATAAAAATAGTCAAACAAAATACTAATAGCAAATACATAAATATAGAATCTCCACAAACAATCAAAATTGACTCCGAATTACCAAACAATAAAGATAATCTCAATCAAGATTCAAAAGATCTTGGAGGATTCAAAATAAAATACATAGAAGACAATAAGCTTTATATAATCTCAACTCTAGTAGGAAAACTTAAACTTGATAGAAAAATAAATATAGGGGATATAATAAATCCAAAACAAAAAATAGGAGAAATAGAAATATTAAACATAAAAAACCCTATTTCGTTAGAATTCAAAATAAGAATACTAGATATAATGACTAACTTTGAAGACAATGTTGATTACGGAAAAATTTTAATATTAGCAGAAAGGATAGAAGATGGAAATAGTTAGTGTAATACTTGTTATTATTGCTTTTTTCTTCATTATATTATTTCATGAATTTGGACACTATTTGGGGTGTAAGCTTGTTAAAGTAAAAGTTGAAGAGTTCTCTATTGGTTTGGGTAAAGAATTATGGTCAAAAAGAATTGGAGATACCAAATTCAGTTTCAGACTACTACCAATTGGCGGATACGTTCTGCCTGAAGGAGAAGAATATAAAAAAGATCAAGAATTATCAGAAACAAACTTCTATTCTAAACCTCTTTGGGCAAGATTAATAATAATAGCACTTGGACCAATATTTAATTACATTCTGGCTATAATAATCTTCTTTTTCTTATATAGCATATACGATTATAAAATAACAACAGAAGTACTAATGGTGGCTCCAAATACACCTGCACAAAAAGCCGGGTTAAAACCCGGAGATATTATAACAAAAATAGACTCAATAAAATTCGATTACTACGAAGGCCAAAAACTAATAGAATACATACACCAAAGTAAAGACAGAACATTAGAAATTGAAATAAAAAGAGGAAATGAAACGAAAACTTTTAGGATACAAACAGTCTACAACAAAGATCATAATTTTTCTTATATAGGTTTCAATCCTAAAAAAGCAACAGTATATAGCATTAACCCTATTAGAGGAATAAAAGAATCGTTATTTACAACCTATGATCTAACAATAAAATATCTCAAAGTAATAATAAGTATCTTTAGTGGAAGCATACCATTAAAAACAGTTGTTGAGCAGTCTGCAGGTCCAATAGGAATAACAAAAATAATGTATGACTTCGCTAACAATGGTATCTACAATTATTTGGTTCTCGTTGCTTTTATAAATATTGTCATAGGTTTATTTAACTTATTTCCTTTTCCCGCTTTGGATGGAGGAAGAATACTCTTCATCTTAATAAACTACTTATTAATAGGTATTTCAAAAATTACCAAAAAGAAAATATCAATTGAACCAGATAAAGAAGAAATATTTCACAAAGTAGGATTAGCTTTGTTGTTAATACTCATAGTATTTATTTCTTATAATGATATAGTAAGAATAATAAGAGGTGAAAATTTTATTAAGTAGAATTAATAAGAGAAGGGGTTAAGCCGGAGTGGCGGAATTGGCAGACGCAGGAGACTCAAAATCTCCCGGAGCTCGCACTCCGTGTGGGTTCGAGTCCCACCTCCGGCAAATAGCAAAATGAAACTTAAGAAGGTTCAGGTTTATCAATTGGCAACAGATATAGTTACAGATGATGCTGTTGTCATCCTGAAAGAAGAAAACGGAACAGCAATACTACCAATAATTATTGGACACTTTGAAGCTTCAAGCATAGCAATAGCCTTAGAAAAACTTAAAATTGAAAGACCTATGACACATGATTTAATCAAAAATATACTTGAAATACTAGACATAAAAATCCAAAAAGTGGTAATAACAGAATTAAAAGGTTCAACATACTATGCAACAATATATATACAAAAAGAAAATAAAGTAATAGAAGTTGATGCAAGACCAAGTGACAGTATAGCAATAGCTGTAAGATTAGGATGTCCTATATTCGTAAATGAAAGCTTACTTCAAACACTACCAATACTTGAGTATACAGAAAAAACATCTGAAGTCAAAAGTATATCCTCTATACCTGAAGATGAGGAAAAAGAAAAATTTAAGCAATTTTTAGAAAAAATAAAACCAACAGATTTTATAAAATATTTTCAAGAAGAACAGAAAAAAGAAGATCAACAAGAAAGGGATAGCTAACCATGTATAAAGCAGATATAGGTGTATTAGGTGGAACCGGATTTTACTCATTTCTAAAATCCAAAGAAATAGTTGTTGAAACTCCATATGGGAGCACATCAGATAAAATAGCTTTGGCAGAAGTAGAAGGTAAAATAGTAGCTTTTCTACCAAGGCACGGAAAAGATCATAGATATCCACCATCAAAAATACCTTACAGAGCAAACATCTGGAGTTTTAAAAAACTAAATGTAAAGTACATTATAAGTCCATGCGCCGCTGGATCACTACAACCACATATAAAACCTGGGCATATAGTAATATTAGACCAAATATTTGATAGAACTTACAAAAGAGAAAACACATTTTACGAGGGACCAATAACAACACATATGTCGTTTGCTAACCCTTACAATGAATATTTAAGAAATTTGTTTATAAACAAAGCGAAACAGATGAATCTTCCATATCATGAAAAAGGAACAGTAGTAGTAATAGAAGGCCCTAGATTCTCAACAAAAGCAGAAAGTAAATTTTATTCACAAATGGGATTTGATGTAATAAACATGACGCAAATGCCAGAAGCAATATTAGCAAGAGAGTTAGAAATTCCATTCGTTGGAATAGCTTTAATTACAGATTATGATGTTGGACTAGAAGGACATCCAGAAATAGAACCAGTTTCTCATAAAATAGCAGTAGAAAATTTTCTAAAAAATCAAGAAAAACTAAAAGAATTAATATTAAACACCATAAAAGACATAGATTTAAATAGAGAAGAAGAAGAAAACAAAGCTTTAGAAAATGCCAGATTTTCTGTGGATTGCATCAAATTATTTTGAAAATACATAAAAAAATACTGTGAATAGAAAGTCTATTAAATTAGGTTCAAAATTATTGGAAATAGTTTTGGGAGATATAACAAATCAACCAGACATAGAAGCAATCGTCAATTCTGCTAATAGAGATTTGAAACCAGGAGGGGGGGTCTCTGGAGCCATACATAAAAAAGCAGGCCCACAATTATATGAATCCTCAAAAAAATTGGCCCCCATAAAAGTATCACAAGCAGTTATCACAGAAGGTTTCAATTTACCCAACAAGTACGTCATACATACCTTGGGACCAGTATTTGGAGTTGATAAACCAGAAAGTGAACTATTAAAACAAACATACATAAACTGTATTCAATTGGCTGACAAATATAACATAAAGTCCATAGCTTTTCCATCTATTTCAACTGGAATATTTGGATATCCGATAGAATCAGCTTCGCATATAGCAATAAAAACTATAGAAACAGAATTACCGAAAACAAAAATAGATTTAGTCCGAATAGTATTATATACTCTCGAAGACTATAAGGTTTATGAAGGGGTTGTAGCTCAAAAGGACAGAGCGTTGCCCTCCTAAGGCAAAGGTTGCCGGTTCGATTCCGGCCAACCCCAAATTCTAAAAAATGGAAAAAGAACTCCTTAATCTATTCATAGATGAACTCGGTCAAATCGCTTACGACATATGTTTCAACATAAGTAACTCATCAATAGATAAAAACGAAAAAAAGATGAATATAATAACTACTGACAGCTCAATAAAAGAATGGATAGAAAAAAAATATTCCCCACTAATAAAAGAAGTATTAGAAAAATACTTTAATGATGATTCCTGGACAATAGAAGTTAAAGTAAAAGATAATGAACAAGAAATAGTAGAAACATCTTTAGATATATTAAATCCATTTTTTAATTTTGACAATTTCGTAGTAGGTAATAGTAACCAATTTGCATACGCAGCTTCATTAGCAGTTGCTCAGAAACCAGGTAAAGCCTATAACCCTTTATTCATATATGGATCAACAGGATTGGGAAAAACACATTTATTACATGCAATAGGTAATCTGGCTTACAAAAGAAAAATATCAAAAAAAATAATATATATAACATCAGAAAGATTTATAAATGATCTTGTTAACTCCATAAAAGAAAAAAAAATAGAAGATTTCAGAAATAAATATAGGAAAGCGGAAGTACTACTAATTGATGATATTCAATTTATAAGTGGAAAAGAAAGAACACAAGAAGAATTATTCCACACATTTAATGAATTATATTTAGATAATAAACAAATAGTACTCACAAGTGATAGACCACCAAAAGACCTAGAAGGAATAGAAGAAAGGCTAAAATCCAGATTCCAATCCGGTCTAATTGCAGACGTTCAACTACCAGATTTTGAAACTCGTAAGGCAATACTAAAGAAAAAAATAGAAAACTATAATATAGATTTTGATGAACAGGTTGTAGATTTTTTAGCACAAAAATTCAGAAACAATATAAGAGAAATAGAAGGAGCCATAATTAAAATAGTAGCATACGTCAATCTTAATAAAATTAATATTGAAAAAGTAAAAATAGAACATATTTCAGAAATAATAAAAGACGTAACAATAGATGACAATAAAATAACTCCTGAAAACATAATAGACACAGTATCAGAATATTTCAGTGTAACCAAAGATGAAATATTTTCTAATTCAAGGGAAAAGAGAATAGTCTACCCTAGACATGTAATAACCTATCTACTGAGAGATATACTAGGCCTCTCTTTTAAAGGAATAGGAAGCTATTTAAAAAAAGATCATACCACTATAATGCATTCTTATGAAAAAATTAATATAATGTTAGCAAGTCCCAAAGTATACAAAGATATAACGAATATTAAGGAAAAATTATATGATAAATATCACTAAATCCAGCCTAATCTAATTTTAACATTTTTTTTACAATCTACAAAACAACAAAATGATAAACATAAAAATATAATTAGCATAGTTTACCAAAAATTAAAAAGGAGTTGATAAAAATGACAAAAACAGCCGAAAAAGAAAAAGGAACAACTGTAAATGAAGAATACTCAAAAGAAAAGAAAAAAACGGTTGAAGAAATTTATTCAACCAAGAATATCAACAAGATAGAGTTAATCAATTACGGCAGTTTAATTGTATACCTAATAAGGAAAGCTTTGGGTAAATAACTTTTTGGGGGAGGCGGGAGTTGAACCCGCACGGGAGTGATTCCCATTGGATCCTAAGTCCAACGCGTCTTCCATTTCCGCCACTCCCCCCACTATTATCTTTATACTATCTCAATCCTATTTATTCCTTCTACAAATTTTGATAACCATTTCGTTAAATTGAGTAAATGAACTTCTGAAAACCCACCAATATTGACAACATAGTCCCCTCTGATAAATGGATTTGAAAAACTCAATACAAAAACATCTTTGTTTAAACTTCCCAATTTATCAATAAAAAACTGGTATGAATTATCCATAACCAAATAGCATACTAAAACGGGAGATTTAAAATCCACACTCTTAATAACATTATCAACTTGATTAGGATCCAAAATTTCAACAAAATTGATGTTATTGAATTTACCTCCAAAAAAAGATCTCAAAAGTGACTCAATTTTCTGATTTATACCAATTAATTTTATGTAATTACTACTCAGAATGAAAATTGTTGGTAAGTCAGAAGTAAAAAAACTCTTAAATATCTTCTCGTTACCCTTTTGAATAATTGGAATTTCATAATCATTAAACATCCATTTTTTCAACTTTTTTAATTCTTCAAGAATACTTTCATAATTTTCTAATTTTTTCAGCCTCTTTAAAAATCTGTTTATTTTTTGACATTTCGAAAACACCAATTCTCTGAATTGTAAGTCTTTTTCTGCTCTATCAGCTAAAAACTCTATAGATCTCATTTTCAATTCATCATCACCAAGTATCAATAGAACATCAATACCAGCGTAAAGAGAATTAAGTAAGACGTCTTCCCATTTAAAATTTTTCAAAGCTTTCATGTTAAGAGCATCAGAAAAAATTAATCCATCATAAGGCTGATACAAATCAAGGACTTTTTTAGACATAGTGGCAGGAAAATTATCAACATTTTCATAAACCACATGGGCAGACATTATAGATGGAAGTATAGATTTATTAAAAATGAATGGATACAGATGTTCGTCAGTTAATGTAGAAACCGGTAAATCTAAGTGACTATCAACATTAGTATCTCCATGGCCAGGAAAATGTTTACCAGTACACAAAATATTAACCTCATTATATGCTCGAATATACATTTTGGAAAAGATAGAAACTTTATGACTGTCATTACCAAAACTTCTAACCCCAATTATAGGGTTTTCATTATTGGTATTCACGTCCATAACAGGAGAAAAGTTAAGATTGAAACCCAAATATTTTAGGATCAACCCATTAAATTTAGCAACTAAATAAGCGTCACTTTCATTATTTATAGATGATTGCGAACAAACAGCAGGAAAATCAGGATAATCAAATCTGAATACCACTCCACCTTCTTGATCAACACTCCTAAAAACATCAACTCCAAACTTCTTTTCAAAAATATCAACATAATGTTCATTCATCTCTTTTAGTTTCAGCCAACCGTTAGGTGAATGATCAACATCTTTATAAAACAGGATATAACCCGCAAATGGAAATTTGGTCAGAAAATTAGGATCCTGAATATCTATCAGTATTAGTCTTGATACAATATTTTTCAAATCTATGTTTTTCATTTCTATTTACCCCATTATTTTTTTATTAATGAATAGAGTATAAGCAACAAGTTTGATGGCTTCTCTGCTATTCTACGCACAAAGTATTCATACCAATCTGAACCTATGGGAATATAAAGCCTCAAGTTATACCCCTGTTCAATTACCTTCTTTTGTAGCTCTGGTCTAACTCCAAAAAGCATTTGAAACTCAAAATTCTCTTTAGATATCCCCTTATACTGAACATAATTCTTTATCCTTTCTATTAACCTATGATCATGAGTAGCAAAAGCAGGATAAACTTTATCTACATTATCCAACATCTTTACAGAAATATTATAATAATTTTCATCAATCAATCTCCTATTAGGAAAAACCTTATCAAAAGGTTCCTTATAAGCTCCTTTACAAATTCTAATAATAGGTTTGGTATCCCACGTAAAAGAAAGTATCCTATCCTCTATATCTTTGGATGTTCTGTATAAATAAGATTGGAAAGTTATATCCAAATTATTATATTTCTCATCTTTTCTAAAAGTATCAAACATATTAAGAATATTATCAACATATATTGATTCTTCCATATCTATATGAACCCTCATATTGATCTGAGAAGCTATACTCAATATCTCACCCAAATTATTCTTACAATAATCATAATCAATAAGTAATCCTAAAGCTGTAAGTTTAACAGATATGGTAATGCCTTGGTAATTGGATACCTTTCGAATAATATCCATCAAATTGTCCTTATACTTTTCAACTTTATCTTTTGAAGAATAATGTTCTCCCAAAAAAGAAATAGTAATTTTATAACCAGAACTCAAAATTTCATCTATCTTACCAACAAAAGAATCTATATTCTCTGCACCAACATATCTAAAAGCTAAAGATTTAATAGATGGTATCTTGCTAATACTCTTTGTAATAGGATTACCTAATAACGAAATAATAATTACTTTTAACATTACTCCTTATCGGTTAAAAATAAAACCGACAAATAGATAAATAATAGATTAAAGATAACAAAATATACAACATTTTTAATGTCTATAACACCTTTTGAAAAATTTTCAAAATTATTGGCCAAAGAAATAGTTTTCACCAAATTTTTATAGGTAACGTTTGCAAAGTCACCAGTAAACCCTATCAACCAAAAAATAAGAACAACTACTAAAGAAATAGCCCATGCAGGTATAATATCATCAACAAAAGTAGAGACAAAAACAGAAATTGAAATAACAGACAAACCTAATAAAATTAACCCCAGAAAACCTGCAAAAACTACACCAAAATCAATTGAACCCTTATTTATAAAAGAATAAATAACAATAAACAAAACTATATACAACATTGCAAAAAATAAAAAAACCAAATATATGAGAAAAGATGATAAAACTTTTCCCAATACCAATTCAGTTTCTTTAAAAGGGTAAGTAAAAAGCAATTCTATTGTTTTCAACTTCTTTTCTTGTGCAAACGACTTAGCAGCTATGATAGGTATTATAAGAATACTAAAGAAAGCCACAAATCCCAAATATGGAGTAACAATCATATCATTAACATTGAAATTTTTGGCAAACGTTGGAAAACTAACAGCAACAAAAGCAGCTTGAAAAAATGAATATACAGCACTGATAAAAAAAATAGTTAAAAATAATAAGGCAATAAACATTGAAACAAACGGAAAAATAGTAGACAAATACTCAAGTATATCCTTGGAAACAATAAGATTTATCTTCCTGAAATCCATAATTGTATTTCTCCTTTCCTTATTCTTTTATGGCTTCTAAAAACAAATTCTCCATGGTTAATGCATTTCTGTTTACATACAAGAAATACAAGCCATTATCATAGAATTTTTTATTTATTTCCTTAACTTTTTCCTCTTCATCTCTTTTTATATTAATTCTTATAGAATTGGTATCAAAAACTGGATCGAGTCCAAATTCTTGAATCAAATTTTTTACCTTTTCTTTTTTATTCTCATCTAATTGATCAAACAAGTATTCTACAGTTAATTGGTTTTGTGTTTTAGCTTTTAATTCTTGAATTTTTCCACTCATTTTTATTCTTCCTTTATGGATTATGGCCACATTGTCACATATAGCCTCAACCTCTTGCATTATATGAGTACTCAATATTATGGTCTTATCATGAGAAAGGTCTTTTATAAGCTTTCTTATTTCTATTATCTGTGCCGGATCCAATCCCTGTGTAGGCTCATCAAGAATTATAACTTTGGGATTGCCTATTATAGCTTGAGCAATTCCTACTCTCTGCTTGTAACCCTTTGATAATTCTCTTAAAAATCTATTTTTGTAATCTTTTATACCAACCAACTCAATTACTCTTTCAACTTCCTTATCAACTTCTTCAACATCTTTAGCTAAAGCAACGAATCTCAAAAAATCTAATATAGTTAAATTATCATATATAGGAAAATTTTCAGGAAGATATCCCATCAACTTTCTGACCCTATATGGATTTTCAGAAACATCTAAGGAATCTACATAAACCTTACCAGAATTGGGTTTAAAATATGTGGTTATTATTTTCATCGTTGTAGTTTTTCCTGCACCGTTCAATCCTAAAAATCCAGTTATCTTACCCTCTTCAAAACTTACAGATATATCCTGTATGGCAACTCTGTTACCATACTTTTTAGTAACATTTTCTAGCACAACTATTTCCTTCATGGCCTTTCTCCTAAAATTTTCGTTTTTTATTATACATTAACCTTAACATCAAGCAAAATATCCTCCAGGGTACCTTTTAGATAAAAAGCAGGCTCAGGAACGTTATCAACTTTACCAGTTATTATACTCTTAACTCCTTCTATGGTATCTTTAATTTTTACATATGCTCCCTTTCTACCTGTAAAATACTCAGCAACATGAAAAGGCTGTGAAAAGAATTTTTGTAATTTTCTTGCTCTTGCTACAAGCAATTTCTCTTCTTCTGACAATTCTTCAAGTCCCAATATAGCTATTATATCCTGAAGTTCCTTATATTTTTGCAGTGTTTCTATTGCCATCCTGGCAACTTCATAATGATCATTGTCTATCATACCTTTTTCCAGTAACCTTGAAGAACAAGCTAATGGATCTACAGCAGGATACAATCCCTGCTCAGCTATCTGCCTGGACAATATAACAGTCGCATCAAGGTGTGAAAAAACAGTGGCTACACCAGGATCGGTTATATCATCAGCTGGTACGTATATAGCTTGAACAGCAGTTATAGAACCGTATTTAGTTGTTACTATTCTTTCCTGGAGCATACCCATTTCTGTAGCCAATGTCGGTTGATAACCAACAGCTGACGGCATCCTACCAAGCAGAGCAGAAACCTCACTACCTGCCAAAGCATACCTAAATATGTTATCCATAAAAATCAAAACATCTCTTTTTTCTTCATCTCTGAAATATTCAGCCATTGTTATAGCAGTAAAACCAACTCTGAACCTCACACCAGGAGGCTCATCCATTTGTCCAAATACCATAACAGTACTATTTATAACACCACTTCTTTGCATCTCTAAATAAAGATCATTACCTTCTCTTGTTCTCTCACCTATTCCTGCAAAAACAGCAACACCTTTATGCTCCGTTGCTATATTGTGTATGAATTCTTGTATTAATACGGTTTTACCAACACCTGCTCCTCCAAACATTCCAATTTTCCCACCCCTTGAAAACGGAGCAATCAAATCTATAACCTTTATACCCGTTTCTTGAAACCTTCTTACAGGATCTATATCTTCCAAAGCAGGAGCCGACCTAAGTATAGGCCAATAATTATCAGTTTCAACAGATCCTTTACCATCTATAGGAAAACCAAGAACATTAAATATTCTACCCAAGATATTTCTCGAAACAGGAACAGAAATTGGAGCATTTGTATCAACAACCTTCATTCCCCTTTCCAAACCATCAGTGGGACCTAATGATAAACATCTTACAATATGGTCACCTAGGTTGCTCTGAACCTCCAAAAATAACTCATCAAACCTTTCTTCTGGTCTTTCGGAAACTCTGGCACCCTTAAATTTCTCTTTCCTCTTAACTATAAGAGCATTATATATCTTTGGTTCCTTCTTAGGTTTGAACCTTACATCAACCACTCCACCTCTTATCTGAACAATCTCACCTATATTTGCATCAGGTTGTGAAATAAGTTCGTCATAAGTGTATCTGCTCATATTTCATGTCCCCCTTCTATAGATTCCCTTTGTTGAAAGCTCATTAAATATTGAATTAATTATATCATTTATTTCCTGATTGGTTATCTCAAATTTAGGCTTTAATTCAAGCCTAAAAGTGTAACTCATATTTTCATTATCAAGCTTATATATATCGATAAGATAACACCTACTAACTTTCACTTTATTAGAAAAATTTAAATCTAATAATCTTAAAAAATCATGATAATTAAAACTAGAAGAGGTATAAAATGAAACATCTTTATATATCGGAGGGAACTCAGAAAAATCTGAGAATAACTCTGTTCCTCCATAAACCGTAAGTTTATCCAAATCAATCTGACCAACCAAAGTATATGGAGGATAATAAAAATAATCAAGAAGGTAATCATTTAAAACTCCTACAATTCCAATATTCTGATCACCTAAAAAAATTTGATAAGCAGGATTAAGGAAAACAAAATCTCTACAGTAAACCAAATTCAAATCATAAAAAATATTTTTCAATCTTTCAATCTCAAAAATAACAAATTTATCTGGATCAGAAATAAATGATTTCATTTCACTATAAGCAACAAACCCTAATTGATAATATTCTTTTTTGTTAAAAACCTTACCTATTTCAAATATTTTCAAATGCTTATAGCCAGCTTTATAATTATTAGAAGCTATATTTATAACTGAAGGTAAAACTGAATTCCTATAGGCCGAATGATCAATCGACATATAATTATCTATTTTAATGAATTCTTTACCAAAAATATCCAAATAAATGGGATTCATCAAATTATATCCTATTACCTCAAGATATCCATTGCAAACAAATTTATCCCTTATCTGATCAATCTTGTGTATTGAATCTTGAACAAAAAAATAAGTATCATTAAAAGAAGATAGATAAATCTTTTCAGGATAATCAACAACATTTCTCGCTAAATTCCCAAATCCTCTAAACCTACAGAATTCTTCAGCAATATCCCACCAAGCATTTATATCATTCCTGTATGTCTTTATCTGAACCTCATCATCATTTTTGAAAATAAAATCAACAGCAAATAATTTTAATATCCTTTCTATCTCATTTCTGTTAAATTCCACTCCTATGAATTCATTTATCTTTTTCACACTAAAATCAACTGATTTTGGAAATTCCGGTTTTCCTGCAAAAGAGTAACCAGGAATATCACACTTTAAACCAAACTCACTGATTAATTCAATAAATCTTCCGTGGCAAAAATCTACATATACCGAAGGAATATTCTTATCAAACCTCTTAGAGGAATTTGTAAATAGTCCCAATCTTTTAGAGGTCTTCCTAACAGAGGAAGAATTAAAATTAGCTATCTCAATTATTACATTAGATGTACCTTCTTTAATTGAAAAATTTCTAGATCCTATTACACCAGCAAGAGCCAAAGTTTTACCATTTCCATCAGAAATAATTATATCGGTTTCTTCTACTTCATAATCTTTTCCATCAAGTGCCTGTATTACCTCTTTTTTATTACCTTGTCTAACTACTATAAATCCATCTATATCATCCATATCAAAAGCATGCAAAGGCTGAGAAAACTCATACATCAAAAAGTTGGTCAAGTCTACCACATTGTTTATAGGTTTAGTTCCCATCCAACTCAACACAAGCTGAAACTCAACAGGAGAATAATCTATTTCAACATTATTCAATATAATAGCCTTATAGTACTTGCAATAAGGAGATAATATTTTTATTTCATAATCAATTTTATTTCCAAAATTTGTTATACTTTCTATATTTCTGAATGGACAGTTCAGAAAAAAACTCATTTCCTTACATAAATGATACACACCAAGAGTTTCAACTTTATTTGGTAAAGGCTGAATTTCTATAACCCAATCTCTGGTTCTAATTACCTGATTCAAATTTTTACCAACATTACTGGATAACTTACTATCAAAATTGAATTTACTTACACCAGAACCATAAGCTTTGACATTTTCCCAACCCAACTCCTCAGTAGACAGCATCATACCATAACTATCTAGTCCCCTTATTTTTCTGTTTTCTATTTTCAAACCATTAGGCAAAACACAACCATGAACTGCAACCAAAACAATATCACCAATCTCAACTGAAGAGTCTGCCGTTAATACCTGAATAATATCATTTCCTAAATTAACCTTGCAAACATAAATCCTATCAGCATTTGGATGCTTCTCTTTGTAAACAATTTTTCCAATTCTAACATTATCCAAATTATGACCAACTTCATAAACATTTTCCACCTGAATACCTATCCTGAAAAGTGTATCAACCAGCAAATCTTTGTCACATATCCCAAGATACCTATTAAAAAAAACAAGTGGTATTAACATTTCAATCTACAATCTTAACTATATTATGAACATTGTTTTCCATAACATAATCTTCGACTTTTATTATAGTATCAATATTAATCTCTTGCAATCTATTTGTTCCTAGAGAACCATCAAACTCGAAATACGAACTTATATTAACAACAAAGCTTCCTTGAAGCGTCTGCTTTTGCCCCGTAATACTTTCCATATCTATAGGAATTGTTACACTACTTTCCACACTCTTACCTTCTATAAAAAATATATTATCCTTAACACTCTTCAAAGTATAATTAACATTGATATCCATATATTTATTATAGCCAGGTAAATTAAACTTTATTGTACTATTCCAATACTGACCAACATCAACTTCATATTCTGGAAATACCAGAGTACTAACTTCTTGACTACCAGCAGAATCCAAAATATTACCAAACTCATCAACAAGCATATATATAGTCTGGTTAGTAACTGGAATTATTACTGTCTTTATCTCATCATCTATGTTTTCATCAGGTTGCCTATTAGAAACCCTAACCCTTATATGAAAACCATCATCATCTTTTGCTATCGTTTTCAAATTTATATCAGAAAAATATATTAATCTTGAAACATCTATAACCTCAATTGCTTTAGAAATTTGTCTTATTGTATTACTTTTCGTAATGTATTTGATGGTTTTTCCAACTGGATAATTGAATCTTAAAAACATTATAAATTACCTCCTACGTATAGTTAAAAATCAAATTTATCTGCTAAATCAATTAGAACCTTATTGTCCAACTTAATAGATGGGGACATAGTAGTAGAGATATATGCTGTTTCAATAAAAACACCTTTAGCTGTAGAAGGTCTGGCTTTCAAAAGTGTTTTAACAGCAGCAAGCAAATTTTCATATATTTTCTCTTTACCAAAAGAAACCTTCCCAAGAGGTATATGGTAATTACCCAGTTTATCATTTCTTATTTGGATCTTACCTTTTTTCAACTCCTCAACTATTTGCTTAATATTATTACCAACTGTGCCAGCCTTAGGGCTCGGCATCTTAGGGCCCAAAACTTTACCAAGTTGCTTACCAATAATCGGCATCATGTCCATAGTAGAAACAGCAACATCAAATTTTACTTCCCCTTTTTTAACTTGCTCGATTAAATCATTTCCTCCAACATAATCAGCTCCCGCTTTTTTAGCTTCATCAGCCAGATCACCTTGTGCAAAAACCAAAACAATAGGAGATTTACCTATACCATGCGGTAAAACAACATTTGTCCTGACAGTCTGATCAGACTTTGTTGGATCTATTGAAAGTTTACCGTGCAATTCAAACATTTCATCAAACTTACAATTCCAATTACTAAGTATAAATTCGATAGCTTCCATGGGATGATATTTTTTTGTATGATCAATCCTTTCAGCTAAAGCAGAATATCTTTTACTTGCCATAATTTTTACCTCCTATTCAACTACTTCTATTCCCATATTTTTTGCTTGTGCTGCCACTATTTTTACAGCAGAATCAATATTTTTGGTATTCAAGTCAGGAAGCTTCATCTTAGCTATTTCAACCAATTTTTCCCTTGTAATCTTTCCAACTTTGGTCCTATTTGGCTGCGGGCTCCCACTCTCTATCCCAAGAGCCTTGAGCAAAAGAGTCGAAGTTGGAGGAGTTTTCAAAGTAAATTTATAGGTTCTATCACTGTAAACATAAACTATAGCTGGAACGATATAGCCTTGCATTTTTGAGGTCTGAGCATTATAATTTTTACAAAACTCAGCTATATTCAATCCATATTGTCCCAAAGCTGGACCCACAGGTGGAGCAGGAGTTGCCTTACCTGCCTCTAAATACAACGTTAAAGTTGAAACCAAAACTTTCTGTCCCTTAGGAACCCCAGCACCAATTTTTTCCTTAGCTTTTACTGGCATAATACCAACTCCTTTATAATGTTATCCTATTTTCTCACATTCAGTTAAATCTATTTCAATGGGAGTCTCTCTTCCAAAAATGACAATAGATACAACAGCTTTACCTTTCTCAGGGTAGATCTTTTCTATTACCCCTTGACTATCAACAAATGGTCCATATGTTATCCTGACTCTATCACCAACATTAATTTCAACCCTTTTAGTTGGAACGTTACCCTCTATAAAAGGTCTTATCTTCATTATTTCTTCATAAGTCAAAGGTGTTGGCCTGTTTTGGGGACCAACAAATCCAGTAACACCTTGAATACTCTTAATAAAACTCCAAGTCTCATTATCAAGAATCATCTCGACAAAAACATATCCAGGAAAAATTCTTCTCCTAACCTCTCTTTGCTTCCCAGATTTAATCTTTACTTCCCTTTCAAAAGGAACTATAAGTCTAAATATCTTATTATCTAAACCAAGATTTTTAGATTTTATTTCAATATTATTCTTCACTTCCTCTTCCATACCAGATAGAGTATGGACTATATACCACTCTGCATCTGGATGACTCTTCAATTTATCATCTGAATCAATAACTTCCACTTCTTCCTTTTTTTCTTCCATATTATTCACCCTTCTGAATATTAATTTGCAATTAAAGATTTATTTTTAATACATATTTAAAGATCGATTTCAAAATAAAATCTATAATTTCCATATATATAGCTGCAAAAAAAACAATTATAGTAATCGATTTAGTAGCATTAATCACAGCTTGCCTATCAGGATAGGCTATTTTCTGAAGTTCCTCCTTTACTTCTCCTATAAAACCAATTATTTTTTTCATCTTCCATTTTAGGGAGGAAGAATCTTTCCTTCCTCCCTCATTATTTTACTTCACTTCGGAATGTTCTGTATGTTCTCTACAATGCTTGCAGAACTTTTTCATTTTCAATTTTTGTGTTGTTTTAACCCTGTTTTTAGAAGTAACATAGTTTTTGGCCTTACATTTAGTACATCCTAAATATATTAGTATTCTGTTCCCTTTAGCAGCCATAATTTATCACCTTCAATTAAGATAATAATTCAGTTACAACTCCAGCACCTATAGTTTTTCCACCTTCTCTTATAGCAAATCTCTGTCCTTTCTCAAGAACCACAGGTTGTATTAATTCAACTTCAAACTCAACATTGTCTCCAGGCATAACCATCTGAACATTCTCAGGTAATTTTATTGTCCCTGTAACATCAGCAGTTCTTATGTAGAATTGCGGTCTATAACCAGAAGTAAATGGTTTCTGCCTTCCACCCTCATCTTTAGATAACACATATACATTTGCTTTAAATTTGGTATATGCCTTAACAGAGCCTACTGCAGCGGCCACTTGACCCCTCTCAACTTCATCCTTACCTATACCTCTTAATAAAAGACCAACATTGTCTCCAGGTATAGCCTCATCCAATATTTTTCTAAACATTTCTATACTTGTTACTACAGTCTTAATCGGATCTCTCCTTAAACCTATTATTTCAACTTCGGTATTTGGTAACAACTTACCTCTCTCAACTCTACCTGTGATAACAGTTCCTCTTCCCGTTATACTAAAAACGTCTTCAATAGGCATCAGGAATGGCTTATCAATTTCTCTTGGTGGTTCTTCAAAATAATCATCCATTGCCTTAACAAGATCAAGTATCTTCTGTGTCCATTCATTTTCTTCATTAGATTCCAGAGCCTTCAAAGCACTACCCCTAATAATTGGAGCATTATCCCCATCAAAACCATATTTGGAAAGCAACTCTCTTACTTCCATCTCCACCACATCAACCAATTCATTATCCACCGAAGGATCATCCACTTTATTAATGAAAGCGATAATTCTTGGGACACCAACCTGTCTTGCCAATAGTACGTGTTCCTTTGTTTGAGGCATAGCACCATCAGTTGCAGCAACAACCAAAATCGCTCCATCCATTTGAGCAGCACCAGTTATCATGTTTTTAATATAGTCCACGTGTCCCGGGCAATCTACATGTGCATAATGCCTCTTTTCACTCTCATATTCAACATGAGCTATGTTAATGGTAATACCCCTTGCTTTTTCTTCAGGAGCTTTGTCTATTTGATCATAAGCCATGAACTGAGCCATTTTTCTCATTGATAAAACCTTAGTTATTGCAGCTGTTAGAGTAGTCTTACCATGATCTATATGTCCTATAGTTCCCACGTTTAAATGTGGTTTTGTCCTAACAAATTTAGATTTTGCCACTTTCTATCCCTCCTTTTCTGTCAATTACAATTAAATTATTCTTCAAAAAATAATCCTATCCTTCAAACTCTATCATATTTATCATTAATTCTTATAATATCATCTTCAGATAGAATATCCCCCAATTGAATCTCTATTATTTCTATATTTTCATTAGAATTATTTATTACCTTATGAACACTACCCTTAGGTATATGAAAAAATTTCCCAGGAGATATATCCACAATAGTATTATCAATAACTAGTTTCCCTCTACCATTAACAACAACCCAATATTCATCTCTATGGTTATGGTATTGCAAAGATAATTCTTGAGAAGGATAAATAACAATATTTTTTATTCTATATCTACTCCTAGACTTTTCAATCTCCCTATAATATCCCCAAGGTCTAAAATCAAAAGAATTATATTCCCGCTGTTCTCTTGAAATATTTTCTAGAATTTTTGATATTTTTTGAGTCTTCCCTTTTTTAGATACAAGTTGAAAATCACTGGTATCAACTATTACAAGATCATCAACATCAATAAAACAATATTTTTTATCACGAAAATTTTCAAATTCATCCAAGATAACATCAACATTAGAATCAACATGTATAACCTTTTCATTATTTATATTAGATATTTTAATAATCTCTTCAAAACTACCCAAATCCGACCATCCGAAATTACTCTGTAAAACAGCTAAATTAGAACTCCTCTGGCTATAAAGATAATCTATAGAAATGTTAGGAAAAATATCAATCTTGGTTTCCAAAACCTCTAAATTTGAAAAACTCCCTAAATCAGGATTGACAGAAAACAAATCATGCAAGAAAAACCTGAAATTAAAAGCATATATACCAGAATTCCATAAATAATAATCCTTCTTTAGGTAATACATCGCTCTACTTTTATTGGGCTTTTCGACAAATCTATCAACCGTAAATAAACTATCATCAATATTATAACCTTTTTTTATATATCCATATTCCGTAGAAGGAAAAGTTGGTTTTACCCCAACAATAAAAGTTCTTTGGTATTTCCCCAAAAATACAATCAAATCTTTAACAGATACATTAAACGAATTATCGTTAAAAATAAAATGATCAGAAGGGAAAAAAATAAAATTTGAATCATTTAAACCTAAATTATTTAATATTTTAAATGTAGAGTACAAAAATGCATAAGCCGTATTCTTTGATTTCTCTTCCAAAACTATTTTATGAGAAATATCTTGCAAATCTCTTCTTATCAAATACAAATGTTTCTTATTAGCACATACCCAAATATCATCAAAAATTTTCAAATTTTTTAGACGCTCATAAGTAATTTGCAATAAACTCTTTCCTCTAAATATTCTTAGAAATTGCTTTGGATAATTTATCCTCGAAAGAGGAAAAAGCCTCGTTCCAAAACCACCAGCTAAAATAACAGCTATATTATACATCCAACACAACCCTGCAAAAATAGTTATCCAAATCCACTTCAAAATTATGATAAGTGGGAGATTTTATATAAGAAACAAACCTTCTTAATTTAACTGCCTCAGTAACAAAAATGGCAGTATTTTGAATAATATTTAAATCCTTAACTTTACAAACCATTAACCTTTTTACTTCAACAAAATATATATACTTATTTATGAAATTAAAGACTAATTCTTGTGGATTATCAAAAAATAACTTAAATTCAAAATCACGAAATCTTTTCATCTTAAAATCATCATTTTTTGAAACAAATATCTCCCATAAAGCAGCTAAAATATCGTTAAAAAATCCTATCAAGCTATCACTTTTGATACTCAACATAATATCCGCTGTATGATCCTCAAACCTATAAGGCATTATTCTTTCTTGGCCAACCTACTGTGCTTATATCCATACAAGAAATATATAGAAACACCTATAATTGTCCAAATCGCTAATCTAAACCATGTATCAAGAGGTAAGAAAACCATTTGCAATACACAAGCTAAAGCACCCAGAGGAGCTAAAACAAAAACAAGTGGCATTTTAAATGGTCTATTCAGTTCTGGCCTTTTAATCCTCAATACAGCAACAGCAACGCAAACAATACTAAAAGCTAATAAAGTCCCTATAGAAACCAACTCTCCTAGAATATTTATTGGGAAAATCGCAGCTATAAACATTGCAGCAACTGTAACCACAATAGTTGAAATATATGGAGTTTTAAATCTGCTATGAATCTTTGAAAACGATTCAGGTAACAATCCATCTCTTGCCATAGCAAAGAAAATCCTAGTCTGACCTAACAAAGTCATTAAAATAACCGAAGTCAAACCAGCTATAGCACCCAGCTTTACAACCAACATCAACCAACCGAATTGCGGTCCCATCGCATTAACAGCAACAGCTATGGGAGCAGGAACATGTAATTTGCTATAGTGCACAACACCAGTCAATACCAAAGAAACAGCTATGTAAAGTAAAGTCGCAATAAATAGGGAACCAAGAATACCAATGGGAACATCCCGCTGAGGATTCTTTGCTTCCTGAGCAGCAGTCGATACAGCATCAAACCCTATATAAGCAAAAAATACAACTCCTGCAGCTCTGAGAACACCCGACCAACCATACTCACCAAAATTTCCAGAAGAAGGAGGAATAAAAGGATCCCAATTGGCAACATCAATATTACCAAAACCAATAACAACAAATAATAACAAAACAAATGTTTTCAATATTACAATAATATTATTAACTATAGCAGATTCACTTATACCAATCAAAAGTATTAATCCCACTACAAACACAATCAAAACTGCAGGTAAATTTATATAACTACCAGTAAAATGTAATCCCAGATACTTTTCAATAAAAGATAAATCTTTTCCAGACTCAATAATTTTTCTTTTTTCTTCACTACTCAATATATCCAGTGGAGCATTGGTTAAAACCGGAGATATGTGTATACCAAATTGTTTAAGCAAATCAACTACATAGCCAGACCAACCGACAGCCACCGTCGCCCCAGCTATTAGATACTCAAGAACCAAGTTCCAAGCTATAAACCAAGCCCAAAATTCACCAAGAGTAGCATAAGAATAAGTATAGGCACTACCCGCAACAGGAACCATGGCTGCAAATTCGGCATAAGCCAACCCAGCCAAAGCACAAGCAATACCAGAAATTATAAACGATATTGCTACAGCAGGACCAGCATATGAAGCAGCAGCATGTCCAGTTATCACAAATATCCCAGCACCTATTATTGCACCCAACCCCAACGAAATCAGAGCAATCGGCCCCAAAGCTCTCTTTAATTGAGGTCCCTCTTCTAAATCCTTCAGAAACTCTTCAACCCTCTTAGTCCGAAACAAATTCATGATATCCCCCCCTATCATATTCAAATACGAACTCAGGAACACTCTTAATTTTCAACAATCTGAACAGATCAGTCCTTATCCTATTAGAATTCCTATTCAAAAAATCCTCCATATCATTGCATTTATCATTGCTATCTAAACAACTAAATAAAAATTTAGCTTTCTTCAAATCTGAAGATAATAAAACCCTATTTATTTGAATATTATGCAAATTCATTCTACTATGAAGATAAACACTTATTTCTCTCTGCAATAACTTACGTATTTTTTCTATCCTTTCAACCTTCATTTGTTTTCAGATTTTATCTTATCTATTATCTTCCCCAAATATTCAGCATTTTTACCGACAAACTTGACAATAAAATAGTTTGGTTTAAATAAAATAACAAGTATCCTATTGTTATCCTGATAATCATCAGCTATAATTGAAAAATCATTGGTATTAAAGATAATTGTTATGAGATCCGACTTTGACTTTGTTGCTTCATAAGCCTTAAGAGATTTAGAAACAGCTCTACTTATCTCCTCAACTTCATTCAAATTCATCTGTTTTTTCAAGGAATACTCAATTGGTACTTCTTTTTCTCTATCAACTATAAATATCCCTAATATATCTTCAGAAGTTTCCAAAAATTTACTCATTAATTCCGAGTACATAATGATACCTCCTTAATAAAGTCTTCAAAAAGTATTTCTTCAAAAAAAAAGCTTTTCCTTTTTTATTTTTTGCCGCCTTTTTTCAATTGAATATCAACAAAAAGAATAATCCCAGTTACAGATAGTCCAATCAGAACCAAACCAACAATAATAGCCCAATACTTCAAAATTCCCCATTCATAAGTGTGAATAGTGAAAGCAATGTCCTTGATCTCCTTAGGAATATCTTTCCTGAAAACAAGAATTATACCAGTAATAGAAGTTGCTATAAAAAACAAAGAAAATATAAATCCAAACCAAGAATGCAGCGTTCTAACTAATCTAATAAAACCACTCATAAATTAATTAATCTATATAAACCCAGAAAATCATAGATAAGAAATTGTAAAAAGAATGTAAAATATAAGTATAAATAATATCTCTCTTAATCAAATATACAAAACTCAAAAAAACACCCATAAAAAAAATGAGAATGGTATTGATAATACTTTCGAAATGAACCAAAGCAAAAATCAAAGATGAAAAAAATACAACCAACCACCTGTTGAAAAAATTTAATAAATAATCCATCAAATACTTACGAAACATCAGTTCTTCAACCAACGGAACAAAAAAAACAATACCCAAAAAACCAAATACCAATTCATATATTCCCGCATATTTAATGTAAATCACCAATAATCCTAAATTCCTATAATCTATATCCCCTAAAACAAAAAAATAAACAATAGTCAAAATAAACATTATAAGAGTACAACAAAAAAGCAAAATCAAAACAATATAATCCTTTTTAAACAAAAAAAATAAATTATTTAAAAAACTAAACAAATCTATTCTATTGTACTTATGTAAAATACCCAAAACTATTAAAGGAGCACCAATAACAACACTAAACAAAAGAATAATCTTTGCAATCATAATCTCATACATTAAATTATCATTTACAAAAGTAGATAGCAACGAAAAAATGACATTAATACCCAAAAACTGCAAAAAAATTTGCATGAAATAATATCCAAAAAATAAAAAATAAAAATTCATATAATTATAACTAACTTCCTTTTTATTATTTGTCCTAATAACCAAATAGAGAGAAATCAATATAAAAATCAACACAAAATATCCAAAAATAACCTTATCCTGCTGATTATCAAAATTGCTAACCTCATAAAAATCTATAAGTCTATGCTTATCTGTAAGTATAAGATAAACATCATCCGAATTACTTTCTTTAACATCAAAATTTGCAAAATTATTCAAAAAATAAAAGAACACAACAAAAAATAAAAATAGAATAAAGAGAATAACCTCTGAAAATCTATAAATACTCTTTTGCTTGATAAAAAACATACTTAGCAAACTCAATAGGATTTGTCAATTCAAAATCCAGATCACCAACATGTTCATCATTAAATATATCCAATTTAACTATTTTTTTATTATCTGACAGTGGTGCCCACCTTTTTGTATCAAAATCAAAATATCTATTAGTAAAAATAGCAACAACACTGGTATTAAATGCAGAAGCCATATGAAGTATACCACTATCAAAACATATAACACATTTACAGTTTTTTATCAGACCCATCAATTCAATAATATTTGGGTTCAAAGCAAATTCAAATTCTTGCTTCCTTCTGGAAACAAATCCAACCTTCAAATTTTCTCCTACCTCCCTCTTACATTCACTAAAAATTGTATTTACAAAGACTCTAATCCAATTCTTGCCAGCATTATCCCCAAAAAATAGCTCTTTATCAAAAACTAATAAGTCATACCTGTCAAAAGGAATATCAGGCAAAAAAATTTCAGGTCTGTAACTAACCAAATCACCTAACTCTAAATCAAAATCCAACCTAACAACATCCAAATTCTGAAATATCTCATGTCTGACATTGCTATAATCATCGATAACACTTTTATCAATATTATCAACATAGTGTATAAAATCCCTTGAGAAAAATGATCTATTAAATCTCGTAGCATAAAAATACGTATATTTCCTGTTTGCTCTTAAACTTTTTCCTAACAAATAACTAACAGTTGTAGGACTGAAAATAAAAACTTTCTCAAACCTATACTTTTTCTTGTTTTTCCAAAAAATAACCCTCAAATAGTTATAAATATCAATAAATACAGAAAATCCACTGGCTTTCCCATAATAAAGATTAATTGGTAAAATTTCTATTATGTCAAAATATGGATGTATTATCTCAGAATTATATAAAAACAACTGAGAATTATATTCATTTAAAATAGCAACAATTTTATAATCAGAATACTTCTTTCTTATCATTTTAATAGCCGGTAAAGTTAGAATAGTATCACCAATTCTATCCAGTCTTACTACTCCAATGTACTTCATAAATTATGGATTATTTTTTTTACTTCTTCTGCTTTTTTTGAATTAAGTACATTGTCTTTTTTGCACCACGCTTTCCTGGCCCACTTAACCCCATAATTAATGTAATTCATCTGATTCAAACTATGGGCATCAGTATTTATAACAACATTTAGCTCCCTATTCCTCAAAAATCTATAACTTATGATCAAAGAATAATCCAAGTCCAATCTATCCAAATGACAATTTATCTCCACATACTTACCATTATTGTTAACATAATCAAATATTTCAAACATTTTTTCTTGTGAAATAAGTATGGGATTCCTTACACCCAAAACTCGTGCAGTCGGATGACAAAATACCAATCCCTTACTTTTACCCAAGGAATTTAATACCCTCCTATAATTCATTTGCTCAGACAAATTGAAATCAGAATGAATTGATAGGTTAATATAATCAATCTTTTCTATCAAATTTTTTGACTTTTCATTACTATCCGAAAAAAGATCACCATTTGGACCTATGTTTTCCTCAACACCCCAAAAAACAACTAAATCACAAAATTCTAAATTCCCATATTCATCAATCTTATCAACCAAATAATCCACATGATCAGATATACCAATATATTCATATCCCTTTAACTTAGCAAAACTAATAATTTCATTAACAGAGTTCTTACCATCAGAAAAAGTTGTATGTATATGCAAATCACCTTTTATATCTTCTATACTTATCAAATCTTTAAAATCATTATCTTTAGCTATTTTAAAAATACCCGGATAGTCAATCAATTCAACAGGAATAGGATTTATTCCCAAATAACAATAAAAATCATCCAAATTAGAAAAATAATTTCTGAATTTAGATAAAAGTTTCTTAACATCTTCCTCAATCAAAGAAAAGATAATTCCCTTTTCATCCTTAAATTCAGAAAAACTCAAATATCTACCAGAAAACAAATAATACAAATTGAAAATAACATGGTCTTTCGAAAATACGAAAACTATTGGAACTTTACAAAATGAAATCCAGAAAGTAAAAATACTATAATCCCCAAACCATTCAATTTCATACTTAAGTATATACAATTCCAATTTTTTCAGAGTTTCAAATGTCCACTTTAAAGGATCATCAATATTAAAAGGAAAAATAAAACAAATGTTCTCTATAAACTTGTCAAATCTTGCAATAGAACCACTTTCAAAAAATTCCACCCCCTTTTCTTCTAACTCACTTTTAATCAATTCATAAACTAGGTAAACTTCATGAAAAAAACCAATACCATAATAACTCTTGATAAAAAAATCAATATACTCCCCTATTTTTTGCCTGAATATCCGATAATCAATGACAACACCATACTCAGCAAGTAACCTGTAAAAATTGATGTAAAATCTTTCATCTTGACTCAAAAAATATAGATCCCTAATACAAAACAATTTATAATCCAACCTATCAAAATCAATACTCAAAGAATAATTAAACACTTTAGAAATAAACCAATAAAGCAACCTTTCCTTGAATTTAAGTATACCGCCAAAATTATTTATTTCCTCAAATTTGGATAAAATATTTTTATCAAAAAATCTCGAATTATAATCAAGCTTCCCAAGCTTAATGCTTTCAAAAATTTGATCCCTTATAAAAGACAGTTTTCTTTTGTAATACTTTATTTTATTCAAATTTGAATTCTCCGACATATAGATAAGAAAAGTATAACTATCAAAAGCTTCTAAAGCATTCAACATTTACACACTCTTTTGAAACACTATTTTGTTATGAACATCAATTTTTTTTACTTCATACGGCTTATTGATTATACTTACTATAATACCAAGAGCTATCCAATTGACAATTAGAGAAGTACCACCATAGCTTACAAAGGGTAGAGTAACACCAGTAGCAGGCAACAATGATAAAGTAACTGAAATATTTATAACAGCATTGACAAAAATCATAAACCCTAATCCAAACAGTACTAACCTATAAAAAACATTATTAACTCTTAAAGCTTTATAAACAACAAATGTAAAAAATAAAACAAATATAATCAAAATAATGATATTTCCAACCAACCCGAGTTCCTCACCAATCACAGCATATATGAAATCCGTATGTTTTTCAGGTAAATAATAATTCTTCTGAAAACTATTACCAAATCCGACACCCCATATATGACCTCTACCATGGGCTATCAAACTCTGAATTATATTATACCCATAACCCAGCGGATCTTTCCAAGGATCAATAAAAGCCAATATCCTCTTAACTCTGTAACTCTTAGTAAATAAAAGCACCCAAAAACCAATGAAAGAAAAAACAGCAAGAGGTAAAAAATGCCACAACGGAGTACCACCAACAAACATTATAGTTAAAAATAGTAAAGCAACAATAGAAGCGTTACCCAAATCAGGTTCCAAATTTATAAGAATAGCAAAAATCAACATTAACAAAAACGGAGGAACAAAACCTTTCTTAAAATCTTCAACAACATTCATCCTATTAGAAATAAAATAAGCTGTATATAATACAATTGTTAGCTTAGCAAACTCCGAAGGCTGAATGTTAACAGGCCCTATGCCTAACCAAGCTCTTGAACCGTTAACCTCAACACCTAAAGGAGTTAAAACCAAAACCAATAATAAAATATTTATAACAACAATGGGAACCAAATAATGCTTTATATTTTCAATATCCATCCTATAAACAACAAAAAACATGATTATACCAACAGAAAGAGCAACTACCTGTTTTAAAACCAATGATAAATCAAATGTAGCAGAATATACCATAGCAACACCAAACAAAGACAAAAGAAAAAATATAAAAAATATATATTTACTTACAGTATTCAATTTTAATCAAAAAGCTCACTTATTGATTTTTTCAGATATATCCTTTTTATAACCTCTGATATAAGACCTGATACTGAAGCAACAACTATTTTTCGATTTGTCTTTCTTACAGGTATAGTATCAGTTACAAATATCTTCTCTATAGGAGAATCGTCAATCAATTCTACGGCATTGGAGGAGAAAACAGGATGTACAGCCATAGCGTATATTTTATTAGCACCCATGTTTTTCAGTTTCTCAGCAGCACGAACCAAGGTCTTAGCAGTGGATACCATATCATCAACTATTATCACATTTTTATTTTCTATTTCCCCGACAACCTCCATAGATTCAACTTCTTCTATGTCTGGTCTCCTCTTAAACATAACGGCAATTGGTAACCCCATTTTTTCAGAATACATCCGTGCTCTTATAACACTTCCAGCATCAGGAGCAAGTATAACAAAGTCATCTTTGTCAATCTTACCTATATTCTCAAAAAAAGCATTGACAAGAATAGTGTAAGCATAAAGATTATCAACAGGTATATCAAAGAATCCTTGTATAGCAGGCGCATGTAAATCTATGGTAACAACTCTATTGGCACCAGCAACATTAATCAAATTGGCCACAAGCTTGGCTGTTATTGGCTCTCTCCCCGATATCTTCTTTTCTTGCTTGGCATATCCAAAATAAGGTATAATAGCCGTTATACTGCTTGCAGATGCTCTTTTAATAGCATCTATTATTATAAGCAATTCCATTAGATTATCATTAACCGGTGGACAAGTGGATTGGATTATAAAAACCTCTTTACCTCTGACATTTTCCAAAATTTTCACCCTTATCTCCCCATCAGAAAACTTCGAAATTATACTATTAGCAAGTGGTATATCCAAATTATCAGATATTCTTTTAGAGAGTTCTGAATTAGAATTTCCGCCGATTAAAACAAGCCTATTGAACAAAGAGGGATAATCAATTTTACCCTCAGTCTCTGAAGTAATCATAAATTAACCCCCCTACCGTTTTACTATTTAAAAATCTATCTTTTCAGAAACTGTCCTGCCCTGCAAAAAGTACAATAAGTAATCAGGGCCACCGGCTTTTGCATCAGTTCCAGACATATTAAAACCACCAAACGGATGAACACCCACAACAGCACCAGTACATTTTCTGTTAATGTACAGATTACCGCAATGAAAACCATTTACCGCTTTTTCAATATTATATCTATTTTCACTGAAAACCGCACCCGTAAGACCATAATCAGTAGAATTAGCAATATCCAAAGCATTATCGAAATCATCAAATTTCATAACAGCTAAAACCGGGCCAAATATCTCATCCTGAGCTATAGTATCATTAACATTTACATTTTCAAAAACAGTCGGCTCAATATAATACCCTCTGTCCTCAAACAACTTATTACCACCATACACCAACCTATTCTGTTTCTTCCCAATTTCAATATATTCCATTATCTTATCCTGAGCAGATTTATTTATAACTGGCCCTATGAACTTATTTTCTTTTGGTAATCCAATTTCTACAGATTTTAGCCTTTCCAAAAATAGAGCCATAAATTTGTCGTATATATTCCTATGTAACAATAACCTGGAACAAGCGGAACACTTTTGACCCTGATATCCAAAAGCAGACACTAATACACTAGCAACAGCATAGTTAATAAATTCTTCATTTCTCAAATCATCTACAATTATAGCATTTTTCCCACCCATTTCAGCTATGACCCTTTTAAGATGCTTTTGACCAGATCTAACAACAGAAGCATCTTTATATATACTCAGTCCAACCTCTTTTGAACCAGTAAAAGCAATCATCCTTACATCAGGATGTTTAACAAGGTAATCTCCTACCACACTACCTCTACCAGAAAGGTAGTTTAGCACCCCATCAGGTAAACCAGCTTCCTTCATAACTGAGTAAAAGAAATATGACATAAAACAAGAATCATTTGCAGGCTTAAGTATCACAGTATTACCTGTGACCATAGCAGCAATAGACATACCCGCAGGAATAGCCAAGGGGAAATTCCATGGAGGAATAACAACAACAACTCCCAAAGGTAAATAATGGTAGTAATTCTTTTCACCCGGAAACCTTAACAACTTATGTGGATTCTCATGTAAATTTACCATCTGCTGAGCGTAATATTCAAGGTAGTCTATAGTTTCAGCAACATCCGCATCAGCCTCAGCGTAATTCTTACCAACCTCCAAAATCATCCAAGCCATAGCTTCATATCTTCTCTGTCTAAGTATATTTGCAGCCCTAAAAAATATATTTGCCCTCTGATAGACATCCAACTTTGACCATTCTCTGAAAGCTTTTTTGGCTGCTTCCACGGCTAATTCAGCCTGTTCAATATTGGCATCCTGAAAAACACCAACAATTTGTGAATAATCACCAGGATTTATAGATCTAATCTTTTTTTCAGAATAGTACTCTTTACCACCTATAAATAAAGGATATTCTTTATTGAGGTTTTTTTCCACATAATCTATCGCGTCTCTCAACTTTTGAACCACCGTTGAATCAGAAAAATTTAAGAATGGCTCAGTTTGATAATCACTTTTGGAATAGTTTATTAACTCTTTTTTTGGTATTGTTTTCATAATATTTTACCCCCCACTACTAAATAGAATTCACATTAATAAAATTCACAAGAAAATAAATATATTCCTCTATTTAGAAAAACAAACAGAAAAAATCTAATAGTTACAATACTCTGTAAGTATCCAAATATTTGGAAGCTATTTTTAGATAATGATATTCTTGTGAAGTTTTACGAGAATTTTCCTTAATTTTATACAATAATTCCCTATT